>NZ_QTKI01000468.1:0-3436 GCF_010820945.1 Rhodopseudomonas sp. BR0C11 | reverse complement strand
AGCCGGGCTCGCGCACGGCGGCGCCGATCAGGGCGCGCCGGGACTGCGCGATTATCATCCCGGTTACTACGCGGCCTTCATCGCCGACCCGGACGGCAACCGGCTCGAAGCGGTGTGCCACACGCTCGGCTGAGCGCTTTCCTTGCACCTGCTGTCCATCGCCTCGGCGTTGATCGGCGCCAAAGTATGATACCGCGACAGTCGCGTAGGATTGGGCATCAACGGGGCTGTGCCGATGCTCGCTTTCCTCAAGCTGCTGATCTCGTTTGCGCCGTGGCTGTCGTTTCTGATCATCGCCCGTGACACGTTGCTCCGGGTCGAGATTGGCCTCTGCGTCGCACTGGTGCTGACGGTCGTGATGGGCGTGCTGAAGCTCCAGCGCGGTATCATTCTGTGGGTCGGCGTGGTGTTCTTCGGCGCCGCAACCGTCGCGGTGATGGGGTTCAACGACACCTGGACGCTGCGCCATCTCGGCGTGCTCGCCAACGGCGCGTTGGCGGCCGGGGCCTGGCTGACCATTCTGCTCGGCAAGCCGTTCACGCTCGACTACGCCAAGGAGCACGTCGATCCGGCGGTCTGGAATGATCCGAAATTCATCCGCATCAACGTGCTGATGACCGGCATCTGGGCGACGGCTTTCACCATCAACGCGGCGCTGGCATTCGGCAAGATGGAGCAGGTCGCGCTGCCCGAACTCGCCTACGAGCTGATCTCCTACGCGGTGCTGATCGGCACCGCGATGTTCACGGTCTGGTATCCCGAACATCTGCGGCGGGCGCGGGCGGCGGCAAGCTGAGGCCGCAGCGCTGCGCCGCAAACAAACGTCACCCTCCGCGAAAGCGGAGGGCCCAGTATCCCAGAGCGCTCGTTACTTAGCCGCAGCGCTCTGCAATACTGGGCGCCCGGGCAAGCCGGGCGATGACCGGTTTTGTTGAGGGCCAGCTTCGATCAAATTGATCGCGGAAACGGCTTACTCAAAAATCGCGAGCCCTTTAGCCCGAATCGCCACGGATAGTCCGCCGCCTTGGTGATGCCGATGCGCGGTCCGGTGACGATCTCCGGCGTGGTGATCCTGCGGTGGATCGCGAACGGGGCGGCATCGAGCGGTAGGCCGTTGTGAGCGATGGTGATGCCGAGGGCCTGCGCCAGTTTGCCGGGGCCGGAACATAGGCTGCGTGGCTCGTCGAGGCCGCGGCGCTTGCGCATTGCCACAAGGCCGTGGGTCGGCTCCAGCGCGCGGATCAGCACCGCGCTGGCCGAGCCTTCGGGCTCGCAGACGACATTGACGCACCAATGGATGCCGTAGGAGCGATACACGTAGGCGACGCCCGGCGGTCCGAACATCACCTGGTTGCGCGGTGTCGGCCCGCCGTAGGAATGCGCCGCCGGGTCGGTGTGGTGATAGGCTTCGACCTCGACGATCACGCCGCCGGCGCCGCCGAACAGCAGCGTTGCGCCGATCAGCTCGGGCGCGACCTCGTGGACGCTGCGGGCAAAGAACCGGCGCGTCAGCAGCGGGCCGAGAGCGGGATGTGTTCCGTCCGGCGAGGCCTTCGGAACGCGGGGCTTGGTCATCTGGGACAGGGATTGTGCGCCACAAGGCGCGGCCGGCGATGCGCGTTATGCTTACAATTCGAGCATTATTCCAAGGGATAACAGCCCGCAAGCAGCCCGGGTTGCGGGACGGGGGCGGCCGGATTAGGTAGGGTTCTCGCGCAAACCCAGGCAGCTCATGGTCGTTCTCGTCGATACGGTGTCCGCCAATCCCGTCCGCCCCCGGCACCCGGAGAAGGCGGCGCGGCCCGACGCGCTGTCGCCGAAGAAGCCGGACTGGATCCGGGTGCGCGCGCCGACCACGCGCGGCTATGGCGAGACCCGCGGCATCGTCAAGGAAAACGGCCTGCACACCGTGTGCGAAGAGGCCGGCTGCCCGAACATCGGCGAGTGCTGGGACAAGAAGCACGCCACCTTCATGATCATGGGGGACACCTGCACCCGGGCGTGCGCGTTCTGCAACGTCAAGACCGGGATGCCGGCGGCGCTCGACGCCAACGAGCCGGCCTATGTCGCCGAGGCGACGCGGAAGCTCGGGCTGCAGCACCTGGTGATCACCTCGGTCGACCGTGACGATCTGGCCGATGGCGGCGCGGCGCATTTCGCCGCGACGATCCGCGCGGTGCGCGAAGCCTGCCCGACCACGACGATCGAGATTTTGACGCCCGACTTCCTGCGCAAGGATGGCGCGCTGGAAGTCGTGGTCGCCGCCAAGCCGGACGTGTTCAACCACAACCTCGAAACCGTGCCGTCGCGCTATCTGTCGGTGCGGCCGGGCGCGCGTTACTTCCATTCGATTCGGCTGCTGCAACGGGTGAAGGAACTCGATCCGACCATCTTCACCAAGTCCGGCATCATGGTCGGCCTCGGCGAGGAGCGCCACGAGGTGCTGCAGGTGATGGACGACCTGCGCTCGGCGGAGGTCGATTTCCTCACCATCGGCCAGTATCTGCAGCCGACCCGCAAGCACCACGCGGTGATGCGCTATGTCACGCCGGACGAGTTCGCCGGCTATCAGACCACTGCCTACGCCAAGGGCTTCCTGATGGTGTCGGCGAGCCCGATGACGCGCTCGTCGCATCACGCCGGCGACGACTTCGCCAAGCTCAAGGCGGCGCGCGCGGCGCGAGCCCGCTAACAGTCCAAGACCTGAAGTCCGAGACGATGCCGCAGTTTTCCAACAGGCGCAGAGTGCCGCACAGTGCCCAGCAGATGTTCGACCTCGTTGCCGATGTCGAGCGCTATCCGCAATTTGTGCCGCTGTGCAAGGCGCTGAAGATCCGCGAACGCATCCAGCAGCCGGACGGCAACGAGGTGGTGATCGCCGACATGACGGTGTCGTTCAAGCTGGTGCAGGAGACCTTCACCAGCCGCGTCACCCTCGATCGCGCCAATCTCAAGATCCTGGTCGAGTATCTGAAAGGCCCGTTTTCCAATCTGGAGAACCGCTGGACCTTCGCGGCCAAGACCGAGCGCGCCTGCGAGGTCGGCTTCTTCATCGCCTACGAGTTCAAGAGCCGGATGCTCGCCACGCTGATGGGTGCGATGTTCGACACCGCGTTCCACCGTTTCGCCGAAGCCTTCGAAACCCGCGCCGACCAGATCTACGGCACCGGCCCGAAGCTGTCGCGGGTGTAGTTATTTTCGCTATCGCGAGAAACTGGAGTTCTGCCGTCATTGCGAGGAGCGCAGCGACGAAGCAATCCAGCTCGATGCACGGAGCTGGATTGCTTCGCTCCGCTCGCAATGACGTTGAATACTTGAATATCAACACACTCCAGCGTCATCGCCCGGCTTGTCCGGGCGACCCAGTATCCCGAAGTGCTTCCGAAGATCACGAGCGCTCTGGGATACTGGGCCCTCCGCTTTCGCGGAGGTTGAC
>NZ_QTKI01000467.1:0-3444 GCF_010820945.1 Rhodopseudomonas sp. BR0C11 | reverse complement strand
CGCAGTTCTACTTCCGCACCACCGACGTGACCGGTGTGGTGCACCTGCCGGAAGGCACCGAGATGGTGATGCCGGGCGACAACATCGCGATGGAAGTGCACCTGATCGTGCCGATCGCGATGGAAGAGAAGCTGCGCTTCGCCATCCGCGAAGGCGGCCGCACGGTGGGCGCCGGCGTCGTCGCCGCGATCATCGAGTAACAACTCGGGCGACGTGATGAGCTTGGGGAAGCCGCGCATACGCTTTGCCGTATGCGCGGCTTTTCTTTTCGCTTGGGCATGGCCGATGGCAGGCGAGGCGACCTGCCCGGACCGGCCGCCGTGCAAAGGTTGTGGCTGCAGGGGCGGTCCTGGCTATCGCGCGCCGGATGGTCACTGCGTCGGTTTCCGCGAACTCGACCGGGTGTGCGGCACCCCGCCGAGCCGCTGCGTGTTCGAGAATGCGCCGGGCACCGGCGCCAACCGGGAATGCGCGCTGGCGCGTCCGGCGCGGCCCGGATCCAGGCGCGCTGCCGAGCCCGCCCCCAACGCGGCAGTGGAATAGACCAAAGCCTAACCGCGCATCCCACTTGCCAGCAGGGGGGTGCCTATGCTTCAACCGGCGCGTTCGGCGGCGACGCCGGCCCTAGGAGTGTAGCTCAATTGGTAGAGCACCGGTCTCCAAAACCGGGGGTTGGGAGTTCGAGCCTCTCCACTCCTGCCAGGCGCGCTCCGGAAATCTGACAGCTGGTTGAAACTGAACGGCTTTTCTGTCTGCGGCGGGTTGCCGCGACGGTCCCGTGCGCTGCTCTGTCCACCGCCGCGCAGCTTGACGTTTTGCCGAACTCGCCATACAAGGCCTCACTCGCTGCCGGCCCGCTTCGACGGATTTCCGGCGCGGCTTTGATTTCCCGAAAATTGGGCCCGTTGTCGGCTCATCCCCGGCGAGGTTCGCCAGGGTTGGGTTCACCGGGGCTGTTCGGATTTCTGAAACACCCACATTCGACTGATCTGGATCACACGATGGCCTTCAGCCCGTTCAAATTCCTGCA
The DNA here is from genome assembly GCF_010820945.1 of Rhodopseudomonas sp. BR0C11. Taxonomy (NCBI): domain Bacteria; kingdom Pseudomonadati; phylum Pseudomonadota; class Alphaproteobacteria; order Hyphomicrobiales; family Nitrobacteraceae; genus Rhodopseudomonas; species Rhodopseudomonas sp. BR0C11. Next base: position 2,414 of record NZ_QTKI01000467.1, on the reverse strand, counting down.
GGAAGTGCGGAGCGAGACCGCCAAGGTGACCTGGCCGACCCGCCGCGAAACCTCGATCACCACGATCATGGTGTTCGTGATGGTGGCGCTGGCTTCGATCTTCTTTTTTGCCGCCGACCAGGTGATCAGCGTTCTGATCCGCCTGTTGCTCGGCGTTTGACGGCAGGCCCCTTACCATGAGCATGCGCTGGTATATCGTCCACGCCTATTCGAACTTCGAAAAGAAGGTCGCCGAATCGATCAAGGAGCAGGCCAAGCAACGTGGCCTGGAAGATCTGTTCGAGCAGGTGCTGGTGCCGACCGAGAAGGTCACCGAGGTGCGCCGCGGCCGCAAGGTCGACGCCGAGCGCAAGTTCTTCCCGGGCTACGTGCTGGTGAAGATGAACCTCACCGACGAAGCCTTCCACCTGATCAAGAACACCCCGAAGGTCACCGGTTTCCTCGGCGCCGAGAACAAGCCGATGCCGATCTCGGAGTCCGAGGCGATGCGCATCCTGCACCAGGTGCAGGAAGGCGTGGAGCGCCCGAAGGCGTCGGTGTCGTTCGAGATCGGCGAGAACGTTCGCGTCGCCGACGGTCCGTTCGCGTCGTTCTCCGGCGTGGTCGAGGAAATCGACGAGGCGCGTTCGCGCGTGAAGGTCGCGGTGTCGATCTTCGGCCGCGCGACCCCGGTCGAACTGGAATTCGGTCAGGTCGAGAAGGTCTGATCGTTACTGTCATTGCCGGGCTTGACCCGGCAATCCATCCGCTTCGTTTGAAGAGGGATGGATGCCCGGATCAAGTCCGGGCATGACGGAAGAGGGCAGGGCGGAGGCTCTGCTCTTTAGAGACGTGGGAGGCGTGCCGGTGATCGCCAGTCATCGGAAAGCGCCCCACCACGGAACCTGAAACCGCCGGTTCGCCGGCAACAGGAGAGTTGGTATGGCAAAGAAAGTGACCGGATACCTGAAGTTGCAGGTGCCGGCCGGAGCGGCGAACCCGTCGCCTCCGATCGGTCCCGCGCTTGGTCAGCGCGGCCTCAACATCATGGAGTTCTGCAAGGCGTTCAACGCGCAGACCCAGAAGGAAGAGAAGAACACGCCGATTCCGGTGGTGATCACGATCTACGCCGATCGTTCGTTCACCTTCGAGATGAAGACCCCGCCGATGTCCTACTTCCTCAAGCAGGCGGCCAAGATCCAGTCCGGCTCCAAGGCGCCGGGCCGTGACTTCGTCGGCAAGGTGACCTCCGCGCAGGTGCGCGAGATCGCCGAGAAGAAGATGAAGGATCTCAATTGCGACACCGTCGATTCGGCCATGCGCATGGTCGAGGGCTCTGCCCGTTCGATGGGCCTGCGGGTCGAGGGGTAAGGCGAACATGGCAATCGGTAAGCGTCTGAAGAAGATCCGGGAAGGCATCGACCGCACCAAGCTGTATCCGCTCGACGAAGCGGTGAAGCTGGTCAAGGAGCGCGCCATCTCGAAGTTCGACGAGACCATCGAGGTCGCGATCAACCGCGGCGTCGATCCGCGCCACCCTGACCAGATGGTCCGCGGCGTGGTCATGCTGCCGAACGGCACCGGCCGTACCGTGCGCGTCGGCGTGTTCGCGCGCGGCGCCAAGGCGGACGAAGCCAAGGCTGCGGGCGCCGACGTGGTCGGCGCGGAAGATCTGGTGGAGCAGGTTCAGGCCGGCAACATCAACTTCGACCGCTGCATCGCCACCCCGGACATGATGCCCCTGGTCGGCCGCCTCGGTAAGGTGCTCGGCCCGCGCGGCATGATGCCGAACCCGAAGATCGGCACGGTGACCATGGACGTCGCCGGCGCGGTCAAGGGTGCCAAGGGCGGTTCGGTCGAGTTCCGCGTCGAGAAGGCCGGTATCATCCAGGCCGGCGTCGGCAAGGCCTCGTTCGACGCCGACAAGCTGGTGGAGAACATCAAGGCGCTCGCGGACGCGGTCAACAAGGCCAAGCCGACCGGCGCCAAGGGTACCTACATTCAGCGCGTCGCGGTGTCCTCGACCATGGGCCCGGGCGTGAAGGTCGAGCCGGGCACCGTCCACTAAGTCCGTTGCCCGGACGATGACGATTTGAAGAGGGCGGACGGGGCAACCCGTTCGCCCTTTTTGTTTGCTCGCAAAACAACAAAAAACGGGAGGGGCAGAAATGGCCGACAAGGTTCTGGTGGCGTCGCGGTTTGGGCGGTCGATGCTGGGGAGATTTGCCGAGCGGTTCGAGCTTCTGGAGACCGCCGGCAAACCGGCCGATCAGGTGTTCAGTGCCGCCGAGCTCGCCGATGTCCGCGCGCTGCTGACGATGGGCGGGCAGCCGCTCGGCCGCGAGACTTTCGACATGCTGCCGGCGCTCGGCGCGGTGGTCTGCTACGGCACCGGCTATGACGGCGTCGACCTGAAGGGCGCCGCCGAGCGCGGT
>NZ_QTKI01000466.1:0-3449 GCF_010820945.1 Rhodopseudomonas sp. BR0C11 | reverse complement strand
ATCCAGCGGCGGGAGGTCGTAGATGATTCTCAAGGTTGATAGCCCAATCAAGCGCGCCAAGAGCCGAAAGCAATCAAGAGAGCCTCTTTTAAAGGCGATTGCTGCCGGGGCTGGGCGGGGGTTCACGGCTGCGGCTAAAGGGGAGTTTCGTAGGCGGTCGCCTGGGGTGGTCGCAGCGATCTTTCGAATGATCTTTTCGAGATAGTGCTGATTTTCGGCGACTCATAGGAGGTGTAGATGGACAAGCAACCGTGCGAAGAGTTCGAGGTGGTCCCGACAACCGATGCGGCTGTTGGTGAGAGGTTTGAGGTATTTGCCGGTTCTGGACCGTGTATGATCTGCAATTGCAGAGGTTACAAAGGGATAAGTGGGCAATGGTGCGAACGGTGTGGGCATTCGCCCCGAGATCATTCTTGATGTGAAATTTCGAGGTTGTGGTCATGATGCGGGAATTGCAACTTGCTCCGCTTTACATGACGGAGACGATTCCAAGCTGGTCTCATGGTGTCATAGTGGAGCACGTCGAGAAGGAATTGTCTTTCGGGTTGACTGTTCTCGCTTACGTTGATGATCGCGGTGCAGAAGATATTTATCATCATCGAATGATTTTCCGAAGGACGATTGAATCTCTTCCGAAGACGCATCTGTTGATTCTTAAATGGATCCGAATGTTAGATTACGCCAATCTAATTCAGACAATCATGGATGCGGAACAATATAAAAAAACTATAGCGCAATTCTACGTTGGGGTGCTGAACGGAGATGGATCTGCCGCCATAACATTTATTCCTACCAAGGAAGGGGGGAGTTGGTTCGAAGAAAATCGAGAAGCTTTGCAGAAGAGGTGTGCTTACTATTACACTCCAGAGTTTGTAGATGTCGTGTCCGAGGCTGCTGGGCTTGTTGATGCATACATAAATGCGTGGCCGGACACCCCGATGGCGGACTTTGCGCGGAGCTCTTTCATGAAATAATCCATCGTGCGGTGGTCTGCATAAGCCGGATGGTGAGGTTAGCCTCGGTCGTGTTCTTGGCAGTTATCAACTCCGCCCAGATTGGTGATTGTTTCGAAGGAAAGCGTAGAAGATATTGTAAATGCCGCTAACGGTGATGTAGCTGCCTTTTAGGTTAAGGGACGAGCATCTAAAAGTTTTTTTAGTTTGATCTTTTGGTTGACTCTTCTGTTTCTGGGTTTATATTCCTATTTCTCCCGCCCCATCGAGGGGCGCGTTGCCGGGACGCTGGTCGTCGCGGGGCGGGGTGTGGCGCCTGCGGGTGTGGGGTGGACGTCGCCCTGTACCTCCGGGAGGCTGAGGGTCGCCGTCCGCCGCTACTACGAGCGGCCGCCGCGACAGAGGCTGGACGGGTACGGTAGAGGCCGGGGAAAGCCCGCAAGCTCGCCGTGTCCCGGAAGAACGGTCCTTCAGCCAAAAGTCGCCACGGTGGAGCGTCGAAAGACGTTTCCGCGGCGCTCGCGCTTCGGCGATCCGAAGCCTGAGGCCGCGGGTACTACCAAAGGCGCGTCTTTCGGCGCTCCACCTCCCTCGGCCCGATGGCCGACCGGAGGCCCCCTGAACCCACCACTCACGCAAGGCTTTTGCGGGCAACGCCGCCGCATGCGCGCGCCCGCTGGTATCAGCATCAGGAGGGAGCGATGCCGACTTGGCCGACCGAACACCTCAGCTGGGATCACGCGCGGCTGGATGCGCTCGAGCAGCAGGCCAGCGCCGAGCGGGCGCAGCTTTGGCTCGATATCGACATGCTGGCGGCACGCCGCGCGCTGCAGCGCGGCTGGCAGACGAAGCGCAGGCGCACAAGCGTTGCCCAGTGAAGGACTGCCGCCGGGCGCGCGGCTGCCGCACGCCGATGCTCTGCGCCGTCGTGCCGATGGACCCGCCGACCGAGGCACAGTGGAAGATGATCGACACGCTGTACACCAACCTGCAGCGCCGGCGCCGCGACCAGGCGCTGGCGCGGCGGCAGCACGGCGAGCGGATGCGCGATGGGCGGAAGCCAGGGAGCGGGCGATGACGAAGATGGTGGGGAGGGCGTTTTGCGCTGATGCCGGCTGCGGAGTCGCAACGCGCCGGGTCCGTCATCCTCCGCGCAAGCGGAGGATCGAGTCTTCCAGAGAGCCTGCGGTCTGCAACGCGCGCTCTGGGATACTGGGTCGCCCGCCTGCGCGGGCGATGACGGGGATGGCGCTTTGCGCTGATGCAGGTTGCGGAGCCGCAACGCGCTGGGTCCATCATCCTCCGCGTAAGCGGAGGATCGAGTATTCCAGAGAGCTTGCGGTCAGCAACGTGCGCTCTGGAATACTGGGGCGCTCGCTTGCGCGGGCGATGACCGTGAGGGGCGGTGGCTCAGAAGCCGCCTTCTTCGTCCTCGTCGTCGTGCTTCTTGCCGCCAATGGTCTTGAGCTTGGCGAACACCGCGTCGACGTCGAGATCTTCCTGGCTCTTACCGGAGGTCGCGGCTTCGAACTCGGCTTCCTTGCGGGTGGTCTCGGAGGCCGGCAGCAGGGTGGCGCCGCCATACTGCTGGTCGGTCGGCTTCTCCTTGGCGGCGCGCTGCACCTCGAAGTCGAGGTCGAGCTGCGAGCACAGGCCGAGCGTCACCGGGTCCATCGGGGTCAGGGTCGCGGCGTTCCAGTGGGTACGGTCGCGCACGGAGGCGATCGTGGTCTTGGTGGTGCCGACCAGTCGCATGATCTGCGCGTCCTTCAGCTCCGGATGGTTGCGCACCAGCCACAGGATCGCGCTCGGGCGCTCGTGACGGCGCGACACCGGGGTGTAGCGCGGGCCCTTCTTCTTGGCGGCCTGCGGCAGCACCACCTTGCTCTCGGCGAGCTTCAGGCGATAGTCCGGGTCCTTCTCGCCCTTCTCGATCTCGTCGCGGGTGAGCTGGCCGGTCGAAATCGGGTCCATGCCCTTGATGCCCTGGGCGGCGTCGCCGTCGGCGATCGCCTTGACCTCCAAGACGTGCATCTTGGTGAAGTCGGCGACCTGATCGAACGTCAACGCCGTGTTGTCGAGCAGCCAGACGGCGGTGGCCTTCGGCATCAGCGGTGCGTTGCTCATGGCAAATCTCCTTTGTCCCTTGCCCCTCCGGATTCGTCCTGAGGCAAGGCGGGTCGTCGAGGATGACGGGAATTGCCGCTTATATATGCTGTCCGGGGCTCGCCGCGCAAGGAGCCTTGCTAAAGTGCAGGTTGAACGGCCTTGACAGTGCCGCAAACCCGGCCCAATTCCTACCCCGTTCGACCGCTGCGCAACGCCGTTGGCGTGCGCCCGTTTTCCGCCGGTTCTGCTCGGCGCCCAGGCCCCCGGATCGTTGCCAATGCTCGCCAAATCGCCGCTGAAAATCGTGTTGTGCTCGCCGCGCGGGTTCTGCGCCGGCGTGGTGCGGGCGATCGATACCGTCGAGCGGGCGCTCGCTCTGTACAGCGC
>NZ_QTKI01000465.1:0-3459 GCF_010820945.1 Rhodopseudomonas sp. BR0C11 | reverse complement strand
GCGCAGCCGGATCAGCACCAGAATCGCGGCCGTCAGCAGGCCGTACAGCAGGAAGTGCAGCGTCAGGTAGTCGCCGAGCAGGATGATCAGGAAGTCGGTCGGTGCCTTCCACAACAGCAACGGCGTCAGCACGGCCGGCACGATCGCGGTGACCAGAAGCTGCTTCCAGCTCAGGCTCGCACCCATCGGAACGGCCGCGGCACGGGGCAGCAGCTTCGAAAGCGGCCAGGCCAGCGCGATCAGGCCGCCGAACAGCAGCGCCAGCCAGCGCGGCCGCTGATCGATCCAGCCCGAGCCGGTGCGGCCGAACGCATCGTTCATCCAATGCAGCGACTCGCGCATCGAGTCCTGGCTGTACAGCACGCCGATGTGCTCGACCCCTGACGACAGCACGAAGCGGCGCGCGGTGCCGTCGGCGAAGCTGCCATAGGTGCGCCCTTCGACCGCGTTGCCGCCGGCGACCTGATTGACGATGCGCAGGCCTTCGTCCTTCAGCATTTGCGGCTCGAGCGCGCCGACGATCACCAGCAGATTGTGCGGCAGCGTCGCGGTGGATTTGCGCGTGAACACCGACACCGCGACGGTGGCGACGATCTCTGGATGTTCCACCGCATAGGCCACCACGATATCGGAAGCCATCGAATGGCCGAGCACGGCGGCGCGGCCGTCGCTCTCCGGCAGCTTGCGGGCATAGTCCGTGACCCGGCCGACTTCGTCGACCAGCACGCCGGTGATTTTGGTCGGCTCATCGACGTCGCCTACCATCGTCACCGGATTGCGGCCGTGGCCGGTGAAGTCGAAGGTGACGGCGATATAGCCGTTGCGCGCCAGCGTCTGGGCGAACGGCTGCATCAATTGCTGCGAGCCGGCGAAGCCGTGGGCGATCACCACCACCGGCGCTTTGGTGGCGGAGGGCTGCCGGAACACGGTAACGGGCGTTTGCCCCACCGTGGCCGTCGTGATCAGTAGCCCGTCCTTACCGCGCTGCAGCTGCCACAGCGCCACCATGATCGCCACGACGGCAGCGAGCGCGACGATGATCCGAAGCGGCGTCAGCCCGCGGCGCATGGCCATCAATCGACGTCCGGAATGTGCTTCTTGCGGATGCGGCGGATGGTCCACCAGATCGACAGCGCCGCGATCGGCACGAACAGCGCGGTGAGCAGGCTGGGGTCGATCTTGAGCCGGCCGGATTCGGCGGCACCCTTCACCATGTAGCCGAACAGCCCGACCACATAATAGGTGATCGCCGCGGTCGACAGACCTTCGACCGTGGTCTGCAGCCGGAGCTGCAGCCGGGTGCGGGCGTTCATCGATTTCAACAGTTCCTGATTTTGCTGTTCGAGTTCGACGTCGACGCGGGTGCGCAGCAGGTTGGCGGCGCGGGCGAGCTTGACCGACAGGTCCGACTGGCGCGCCTCGGTGGTGGCGCAGGTGCGCATCGCCGGCTTCATTCGGCGGGCGAGGAACGACGACCAGGTCGGCAGGCCGCCGACCTTGCGTTCGCCAAGCGTGGCGAGGCGACCATTCATGATCTCGTCGTACGCGCGGCTGGCACCGAACCGATACAGGCTGGCGGCGGCGCCGGCTTCGACCTCCGCGGCGAGCTCCGTCAGCTCCTGGAGCAGCTTGTTGTTGTTGGCGAGGTCGCCGACGCGGCGCATTTCAGCGGTGACTTCAGCAAGGCGCCGTTCGCTGGTCGCGATCGACGGCGCGAGCCGCTGCGCTTCGGGCAGGCCGAGCAGCGCCAGCGTCCGGTAGGTTTCGACTTCGAGCACGCGCTGCACCAGGGCGCCGGCGCGCTCCGGCGTCATACCGCGATCGAGCACCAGCACGCGCACGAAGCCGGACGGGCCGGGCTGGAAGTCGGTGGCGAACACCGCGGCTCCGTCGGAGTTCTCCGCGACCGCGAGGCTGGCGCGATCGAACAGGCGCTCCGGCGAGGTGCGCGGCGGATCTTCCGGCATCGCGTGCAGATCGACGGCGACCAGTAGCGGTCCGGGCTGCGGCAACAGCCGCATCGGCGAAGCCAGTGAGGACGCTTCCGGGTGGAACGGCGTCGCGGCGGGATCGGCCGGAATTTCCCAGGTGTAGGTGGTGAACTCGGAGTGCTGCTCCCAGCGCAGCATCGTGGTGCCGAAGCGGGCACGATGATGTTTCTCGCCGGGCGGCGGTGGCTGCAGTCCGCGCGACTCACAGAAGCTGATCATTGCGGCGCGGTCGGCCGCGGCGCGCGAGCCCGAGGTGTCGAAAGCGAAGTGTAGGACGCGCGCCGGCAGGTTGAGCGCAGTGAACGGACGCGCGTGCACTTCGCCGAGAACGATCGCGCGCAATGGATGCGGCGAAAGTCGAACGTCGCCGTCTCCGATCAGAACGTCAGCCGTCATGTCGCTTTTGACCTTGCTCAATATTGCGCCTAGTTGACTTGAGTACCATTGCATGGCGATAGACAGAAGCTGAAAGGTTCCGCGAAAGGCTGTCGCAGGCGCCGGAATTGTCCGAGATCAACGACCCCCGGCCCCCCGCCGGGCTTCTACGCGACATCGGTGTCATCCGTTTGCAATCTGGCTCGGGCTGGTCATAAGGTTCGGCCGAACTTCGCCGCGGGCCCGTCGCGGTTGTCGAATGGAGCGTGTGGTGAAATTTCCAGTCCGTATTGGTACGCGCAAGAGCGTGATGGCGCTTGCCCAGACTGAAGACATCGCCAAGCAGCTGAGCGCGGCTGCGACTGAGCTCGATCCCCAGATCATCAAGTTCGAGACTGTCGGCGATAGCGATCAGATCAGCAAGCTGCTTCCGCACGGCGGCAAGGGCGGCGCGTTCGTCGCCGAGATCCGCGCCGCGATGCTGCGCGGCGAACTGCATTGCGCGATGCACTCGCTCAAGGACATGCCGGCCAACGAAGAAACGCCCGGTCTGATCGTCGCTGCCACGCTGGCGCGCGATCCGGCCTGCGACTCGCTGGTGCTGCGCAAGGGCCTCACCCTCGAGGAGCTGAAGAAGTCCCGCGGCAAGGGCTACACCATCGGGACGAACGCAGTGCGCCGCGCGGCCTATGCCAAGCGGCTGTTCCCCGAAGTCGAGGTGATCCATTTCCGCGGCGCGGCCGACAGCCGGATGCGTAAGCTCGACAATGGCGAAAAGCAGCGGATGCCGGACGGCAGCGAGGTCGGTCCCGCCGATGCGCTGATCATGGCGCGCGCCGGCATCGAGCGCGTCGGCTTTGTCGATCGCATCGCGCACGATTTCACGCCGGAAGAAATGCTGCCCGCAGCCGGCCAGGGCATCGTCGCGGTGGAATGCCCCGTGCACGAGTGGAAGACCCGGCAGTATCTGGCGCTGATCGACAATCATCAGTCGCGGCTGTGCTGCGATGCCGAGCGCGAAGTGCTGTGGGTGCTCAACGGCCATTGCAACTCGCCGATCGCGGCGCACTCGGTCATCACCGGCGACGAGATG
>NZ_QTKI01000464.1:0-3480 GCF_010820945.1 Rhodopseudomonas sp. BR0C11 | reverse complement strand
TGCCGCTGTCACGGGATTTTCATTGAAGGGGTGTGATGCCGTTTATGACCCTAAGCGGCCATTCGACGTTCGGTATGTTTTGCAGCGTTTTCGCAATGCCTCGGGCACGTCGCATCGTTGACATCACTCAAATCCGCAAGCACCCTTTCGAAATGGAATGGCAAAACTTAGAGACATTTTCATTCGGCGATAGTCCCGACTTGGCGAACAGGCTTGTTGAGCTTGTTCTCTCGGGAACAAAGCGTGCGACCTGCTGGGCAGAAAGTCAGGGCCTGCTTTCTGCGGAGGTCGGTAAGTTGATGGTCGTCCTAGACGGGCAAGGCGTTCCGAAGGCCGTCCTGAAGACAATTGAATTGACGAAACGACGCTTTGACGAAGTCGATGAGGCGTTTGCTTTCGATGAAGGTGAAGGTGACCGTTCTTTGCAATACTGGCGCGAGGCGCACACGCGATACTTCATGCGACTTGGAAGATATGCGCCGGATATGATGCTCTGGTGTGAACGGTTTGAGCTTGTCGAACGCATTGGCTCGACTCCGTCCTGAATGCGAATAGGAAGCCATTCATTTCCGCTTCTGGCCCAAAGCGCTCTTGGCCGAGGCGATCAGCTGACGGTCCTCTCGTGTATCGCTCTCGGGAGCCCGTGCGGCCGTCATACGAACCGTCGCTAGCGCGCCTCAGGAGAGGTCTATTTCGCTGGCGGAAACACGTCGGGGTTCGGAGGGGTTCGCGGAAGCGGCCGGACAGCGGGCGGCGGTGTTTGATGCGTCTTTCTGCACTGGCTTCGAAAGTCGTTGATCGCGCCGAGTCCGACATTGAGGCTGTCGCCGTCCCTGATGGTCTTTCCGATCGCAAGGCGCACTGTGCCAGTCTTCTCGAAATCGTCGAGCCACTTGCTGTCAACCGGAACGGTGAAAGCATACGACCAGCCGTCAGCATCTCCGAATTCAAGCTTCGCAAGTGCCGACTTGGTCCGTCCGTCCGACAGCGCGACCGTGGGATATTCACCGCTGGTCAGCAGCGCCGCGAATGCGGAGCGTTGCTCATCCGTCATCGCCACCGAGACGGCGACGTTTCCAGATTTCACGACGCATGTGAACGCGAAGCGGCCGACGGCGTCCGTCGCGTCGGAAGATGCCTGGACGAGAGATGATCGACCCTCGGACGTCGAAGTCCGCCAGCGTAGATCACCCTGCTGTGCTCTCGTCTCTTCGCAAACGGCAGCCGAAGCGAGTGTTTGCAACAAGGCTGCGCTCAATACTGGCTTGATCCAAGATGTCGTGCTCATCCAGGCGACTCCACGATTGCCGCATCGCAATCGTACAACAGCGGACGCAAGAGGAGAATTGGCCTTCTGGCTCTCTCGACATGGTCGGACTTCAGATCCGCTCTCGCGCACCAAGATTCCGTAGCCCTGCGTCCTGACAAAATCCTGGTTCGACTACCCGTCCTGTCCAACGAGGGGCGTATCATGAGGCGTCTTGGTGGGGGCAGATCGGTCGGCTGGGTGACAGGCGGGCGACTTTGGCGGAGCCGGCGTGGCTGGCGAAGCCGGAGTGACGCGGCGTCCTGCGCGACGGGGCTCGCAAGCCCGCGTCCGGGAGGCATCGGGTCTCCGTCCGAATATATTACGGGGCTCTGCGACTTGTTAGTTCGCTGGACGCGGGACGAGCGAAGGCGGGGAAAGCCCGCCGGATGCAGCGGAGCGAAAAGCATCGCGCCCGTCCCCGGAAGCACGGACCTGATCGCCCAAAACCGCCGCCGGTGGCGCGCCGCAAGGCGACGCGCGGTCGGTCGTTCGCTGCGGCGAGCTTCACGTTCGCGACACGTCCGATGCCCCCGCCCAACGCCGACGCCACCCCCGCGACGTCCGCATCCTGCCGCCGTCGCGGGATTTTCACTAAGTGATCACGCCGCCAGTGCAGCGGCCCGTTCGCGGAACGACAACGCGGTCGCCGCGGCGCCGATCTCGAACGGGGTGACGTCCGACCAGAACCGGCTGGTGAATTTTCGCGCATCGACCCGGTACGGACGATCCCACAGGAATCGCATCTCGCTCATCTCCCGCAGCATCGGCGACACCGTGCCGATCGCCGGCAGCAGCCATTGCGGCAGTGACGTGATCCGCGCAGGCATGCCGAGCGCCCGGGCGCCGAGTTCGAGAATCTGACGCGGGGTGCGGATCGGCGCGCTCGGCATGTGCCAGGCCTGACCGAAGGCGTCGTCCGGGGCGTCGAGCAGGGTCGCGACCGCGCGCGCGATATCCGGTACGTAGGCGAAGTCGTGCGGCGTGTCCGGCGTCGCGATCAGCATCGCGCGCTTGCCCTCGGCGAGTGCGCCGAACGCGAGATCGCCGAGATGCGACAGCCCGACGCCCGGCCCGTAGAAATCTGGCGCCCGCAGCGCCGCGACGCGCACCTGGCCGGCGGCGCTCGCCGCCGTCCACAGCCGCGTGATGGCGGCGCGCACTGCGGGTTTCACGCCGGCATCGGTCAGCGGCATGTCTTCGCGCAGCGGCGCGTGCTGCGGGCCGTACATATACAGGTTGTCGACGAACACCATCCGCACATTCGCCGCAGCGGCGGCCGCGAGCAGGTTTTGCATCGCCGCTGGCCACGCGGTGCGCCACACCTCGCCGACATAGGGAAAGCCGATCGCGACGACGATCTGCCTGGCGCCCGCGACGGCACCTGCGACCGAAGCGGGGTCGAGCACGTCGCAGGCTTGAAACGTAGCGCCGCGCGGAAGATCGGCGGGCCTGGATCGTTGCGCTACCCGCACCGCAACGCCTTTGGCTGCGAGCAGTTCGGTGGTGGCGCGGCCGACCGGGCCGTAGCCGAGAACGACGATCTCCGGCGTCATGGGCAACTCCTTTCAAAGTCGATGACAGCAGACTAAGTGCTTTCGTTGCATATCAAAAATGCATTGTTTATATCATCGTCATGCGCGAAGTGAATTTAGCCGGGCTCGACCTCAATCTGCTGCCGCCGCTCGAGGCGCTGCTGCGCCGGCGCAACGTCACCCACGCGGCGCAGGACGTCGGCCTGAGCCAACCGGCGATGAGCCGCGCACTGTCGCGCTTGCGCATTCTGCTCGCCGATCCGCTGCTGGTCCGCGGTCATCATGGTTTGGTGCTGACGCCGAAGGCGCAAGCCTTGGTGCCGCTCCTGAGCGTCGCCGTCGCCGATCTCAAGGACCTGTTTCGCGAACGCCGGTTCGACCCGGCCACCGAACAGCGCACTATCCGCATCGCGGCGTCCGACAATCAGACCGTGCTGCTGGCACCGCCGTTGATGGCGCGGCTGGCTCGCGAGGCGCCCGGCATCGATCTGCGCTTCGAGCCCTACCGCGCGGATCTGCGCGAGCGCATGGAGAGCGGCGCGCTGGATTTCGCTTTCGCGCTGGCCACCACCGATTTGCCGCCCGGTGCGGCGATCGGCATACTCACCGCACCGGGCGGCAAATCGGTGGTGGCCAGCG
>NZ_QTKI01000463.1:0-3488 GCF_010820945.1 Rhodopseudomonas sp. BR0C11 | reverse complement strand
CGATCGGGGCGCTGGTGATCGCGGCCGTGGCGGCGACCGCCTACAACATTCTCGGCTTCGGCATCGCGCTCGACACCTATTTGTTCTCGTTCATGCCTATCGAACAGCGCATCCACCTGATCGCGGCGGTGGCGTGCGGCACCATCCCATATTTCATCACCGCCGAATGGATGGCGCATGGCCAAGGCGCCAAGCGCGGCGCCTATGCGCTGGCGAAATTCTGCTTCCTGGCCTCGCTCGCCGTCGCGGTGGCGCTCAATCTGCAGAAGCTGTTCTTCCTGATCATCATCGTGCCGGCGATCCTGCTGCTGTTCCTGGCCTTCGGGCTGATCAGCAACTGGACCTACAAGGCGACCAATCATCCGCTGCCCGGCGCGCTGGCCAACGCCGTGCTGTTCGCCTGGGCAATTGCGGTGACGTTCCCGATGGTGATCCGGTGATGCAATACGAGCTGTGGCCGGCGGCAGGACAGCGGCGCTGGCAGGTGATCACCGACACCGTGATGGGCGGCGTTTCGCAAGGCACGCTGCAGCTTGTGGAGATCGAGGGCCGCACTGCGGCGCGGATGCGCGGCGCGGTCTCGACCGAGAATAATGGCGGCTTCATCCAGATCGCGATGGATCTGTCGCCGGACGGCGGCGCGTTCGATGCCGGCAGCTTCAGCGGCATCGCCGCCGAGCTGCTCGGCAATGGCGAGGCATACGGCCTGCATCTTCGCACCACCGATCTGGCGCGGCCGCAGCAATCCTATCGCCACCCGTTCCGGGCGGCGCCGCACTGGCAGGTGATCGAATTCCCGTTCGCCGAGTTCATCTCGCACCGCACCGACGTGCCGTTCGATCGCCGGAAGCTGCGCCGGATCGGTCTGGTGGCGATCGGCCGCGAGTTTGACGCAGATCTATCGGTCGCCCGGCTTTGGCTCTATTGATCGGGAAAGCAACTTAAGGCGAATGGCGAGGCCATTGGCCGGTTCCTACAAGACGCGCCCATGCACGACCGCAACACCTCGTCTGCACTGTGGACGCCGCCGCTGAACCAGCCGGCGGAGCGCGACCTGTGCACCGATTGCGGCGTGTCGCGGATGAGCGATCCAAAGCAGTGCGGCCAGGCCTGCCAGTTCATCAAGCCGGACTATCCGGCGATGGAACAGCGGGTGCACGGCCGCAACCGCGACAGCGCCTCCGGCGACGAGGCGTTCTTCGGCCCGTATCGCCGGATGCTGCAGGCGGCGATGAAGCAGCCGCGCGAGGGCGCGCAGTGGACCGGCATCACCACCACGATCGCGCAGCGCCTGCTCGAGACCGGTGCGGTCGACGCGGTGATCGCGATGGCACCGGACCCGTCCGACAAATGGAAGCCGATGCCGGTGCTGGTGACCAAGCCGGAAGGCATGGCGCAGTGCCGCGGCATGCGGATGGGCTACGCACCGTCACTGGCGCTGATCGAACCGGCCATCGCTGCTGGCTATAGGCGGCTCGCGGTGATCGGCGTGCCCTGCCAGATCTACGCGCTGCGCCGGCTGCAGGATCAGCTCGGCCTTGAAAAGCTGTACGTGATCGGCACGCCGTGCTCAGACAACACCACCACCGAAGCGTTTCACGGCTTCCTCGATCTGCTGTCCGACAAGCCCGAGACCATCACCTATCTGGAATTCTGCGCCGACTATCACGTCGAGATGCGGTTTGACGACGGCAAGGTGAAGCGGGTGCCGTTTCTGCTGCTGCCGATCTCGAAGCTTCCGCCGGACTTCTTCCCGATCACCTGCCGCACCTGCGTCGACTACACCAATACGCTCGCCGATATCACCGTGGGCTATATGGGCGGACGCGGCGAACAGTGGCTCCTGGTGCGCAACGAGCGCGGCGAGGAACTGCTGAGGCTGCTCGGCGACGACGTCAAACTGAGCGAACCGACCACCGCCGGCAACCGTGTGGCGCCGGTGAAGGGCTTCCTCAAGAACACTGAACTCGCCGCCGGCGGCCTGCCGGTGCGCGGCATGCCGAACTGGCTGCGGCCGTTCATGGGATGGCTGATGCCGAAGGTCGGGCCGCGCGGGATAGAATTCGCGCGCGCCCGGGTCGAGATGAAGGCGGTCGAGACCGTGCTGCATCTGCGGCGGCACTACAAACACAAAATGAAGAATATGATACCGGCCCATGTCTGGGCCCTGGTGAAGCCTTACGGGCTCGAGCCGCAAGACGGCGAGCGCCGTAACTAACAACTTTCCGTGCCGTGGTTCCTGTCCGGAACCGAGTTTCCTGATCCCGGTTATCGCGCGGCAGGTGCGCGGGCGTTTGTCGCCCGCCATCGCTGAACCGAGCATGGAGGCTGACGTGGACACCGATATCATCGACCACCTGAAGACGCTGCACACCAGCGAGATCGACGCCCGCAACGGCTACGAGGAAGCGCTGGAAGACGCCGAAGGCAAGGGCATGACGCCGCTGTTTCGCGACATGATCGCGCTGCATCACGGCAACGCCGAAGAACTGGCCGGCCTGCTGATCAACGCCGGCGAAACCGCCGACGATTCCGGCTCGTTCATGAGCGTGGTTCACCGCACCATCATGAGTGTGCGCTCGTTGTTTGACGGCCTCGACGGCAGCGTGCTGCCCGGCCTGATCGACGGCGAAAAGCGCAACTTGTCGAAATACGACGACGCGCTGAAGGTCACCGCCGGCATGCCGTCGATCGCATCGACGCTCTCCACCCAGCGCGCCAAGATCAGCGAAAAGATCGCCCTGATGGAGCAGCAGAAGGCAGCCTACGAGGCCGCGCACTAAGCAACGCCATCATCCATCTGGCACGACCTCGGGGGCCGCGGCCCCCGTTTTTGTGTCTGGAGCTTCCTCGCGGTCGCAGCTTGCAGGACCTCATGGTGAGGAGGCGCAAAGCGCCGTCTCGAACCATGCGCCGCAGGCGATGTGGCTCCTCGCCCGGCTTTGCCGGGCTCTTCAGGATGAGGACTTCGGATGCTTGGCAAAGGCCAAATCCGCTTCAATCAAACAATGAAGCGCTCTAGCAAGACAAAGGCCCCGGTCTTTCGACCGAGGCCTTCTTGTTAACCCACACGCTGCCGGAAATTACTTGGTCACCGTGCCGGTCGAGCCCGGCGAGTTGCCGACGCCGGTGTCGGACGCGGTCGGGGCGACGCGGGTGTCGGTGCCCGGGTTGTGCGGCTGATAGCGCTTCGGGTCGTTCTGCACGCCCTTCGGCTGCGCCATGCCGGTGGTGCCGGTGGCACCCGACTCGGACGCCGGGCCGCTGACCTGAGCGGTGTCGCGCTCACCGCCCTTGTAGGTGGCGCCGAACGCCAGCAGGCCCATCGCAATGAACGCGAACACCGCGATGCCGGCGAGTTCGGGCAGAGCGCCATCGGGCGCCGCGCCGCGGGCGGAGGTGCTGCCTTCCAGCGTATCGGCGGCGATCGCGCGGTTGGAGCGCGAGCGAAGGAAGTTGATGAAAGCGAGGCCGACGATCACCACGCC
>NZ_QTKI01000462.1:0-3494 GCF_010820945.1 Rhodopseudomonas sp. BR0C11 | reverse complement strand
GATGACCGGTGATGCCGGCGAGACCGCGATCCGCAGCAAGGCCGAAGGCGCCGCGCTGCTGCATCTCGCAACCCACGGCTTCTACAAGGCGGCGACCGATCGCACCGACGCGCTGTGGCGCAGCGGCCTCGTCACCGCCCGTCCCCTGCTCGACCGCCCGCCGCGACGCGACGGCGACGACGGCGTGATCTACGCCCGCGAACTGATGGACTGGAATTTGTCAGCCGCCGACCTCGTCGTGCTGTCGGCCTGCCAGACCGCGCTCGGCGATCCGAGCCGGATCGGCAGCGTCCGCGGCCTGCCGACCGCGCTCGCCATCGCCGGCGCCCGGCGCTCGCTGCTGACGTTGTGGGAAGTGAGCGACGAAGGCACCGCGAATTTCATGGCGCGGCTGTACCAAGTGCTCGCCGACGACAATCTCGACTACGCCTCGGCGCTACGCCAAGTCCGCATCGAGGCGATCCACGGCAAGATCAAAGCCGCCGAAGATCCATCGGTCTGGGCAGCCTTCGTGCTGTTCGAGAACTAGAATTGATGAGGCCACGGGCTATTAGTCATGCATCCCCACCGTCATGCCCGGGCTCGTCGCGGGCATCCACGTCTTTGCGGCAGACCAAACGAGAAAGGCGTGGATGGCCGGGACAAGCCCGGCCATGACGACGCAAACGACGATCGTATCGTTAAAGCGCGATCGTCGCCGCGACGCGACCGCACGGCCCCTTGCTACACCAGCCGGCTCTGCACCAGCGCCGCTTGGACGAACGAGGCGAACAGCGGGTGCGGGTCGAACGGGCGCGACTTCAGTTCGGGGTGGAACTGGACGCCGATGAACCAGGGGTGATCCTCGTATTCGACGATCTCCGGCAGCACGCCGTCCGGCGACATGCCGGAGAACTTCAGGCCGTGCTGTTCGAGCCGGTCCTTATAGGCGGTGTTGACCTCGTAGCGGTGGCGATGGCGCTCGGAGATCTCAGTGGCGCCGCCATAAACCTGCGACACCCGGCTGCCGCGCTTGAGCGACGCCGGATAGGCGCCGAGCCGCATCGTGCCGCCGAGATCGCCAGCCTGGTTACGCTTCTCCAGCTCGTTGCCGCGCACCCATTCGGTCATCAGGCCGACCAGCGGCTCCGGCGTCGGGCCGAATTCGGTCGAGTTGGCCTGTTCGATGCCGGCGAGATTCCGCGCCGCTTCGATCACCGCCATCTGCATGCCGAAGCAGATGCCGAAATACGGCACGTTGCGCTCGCGCGCGAACCGCGCCGCTTCGATCTTGCCCTCGGCGCCACGCTGGCCGAAGCCGCCGGGCACCAGGATGCCGTTGACGTGCTCGAGGAACGGCGCCGGGTCTTCGTTCTCGAACACCTCGCTCTCGATCCAGTCGAGCTTGACCTGGACCTTGTTGGCGATGCCGCCGTGGCTGAGCGCCTCGATCAGCGACTTATAGGCGTCCTTCATCCCGGTGTACTTGCCGACGATCGCGATCGTCACCGCGCCCTCGGGATTGCGGATCCGCTCGTTGATCTCGTGCCAGCGCGCCAGCTGCGGCGGCTCTTTGGCGGCGATCGCAAACGCCGCCAGCACTTCATCGTCGAGCCCGGCAGCGTGATACGCCTCGGGTACCGCGTAGATGTTGTCGACGTCGCGCGCCTCGATCACCGCGCTTTCCCGGACGTTGCAGAACAGACCGAGCTTGCGCCGCTCTTCCTTGGGAATCTCGCGGTCGGTGCGGCACAGCAGGATGTCCGGCTGGATGCCGATCGAGCGCAGCTCCTTGACCGAATGCTGGGTCGGCTTGGTCTTCAGTTCGCCGGCGCTCGGGATGTAGGGCAGCAGCGTCAGGTGGATGTAGATCACGTCGCCGCGCGGCAGATCATTCTTGATCTGGCGGATCGCTTCGAAGAACGGCAGGCCCTCGATGTCGCCGACGGTGCCGCCGATCTCGACCAGCACGAAGTCGTAGCCGTCATTGTCGCTGACGATGAATTCCTTGATCGCGTTGGTGACGTGCGGGACCACCTGGATGGTGGCGCCGAGATAGTCGCCGCGGCGTTCCTTGGTCAGGATGTCCTGGTAGATCCGGCCGGTGGTGATGTTGTCCTGCTTGGTCGCAGGCCGCCCGGTGAAGCGTTCATAGTGGCCGAGATCGAGGTCGGTCTCGGCGCCGTCGTCGGTCACGAACACTTCGCCGTGCTGATACGGCGACATCGTTCCGGGATCGAGGTTGAGATAGGGATCGAGCTTGCGAAGGCGGACTTTGTAGCCACGCGCCTGCAGCAGCGCACCGAGTGCCGCTGATGCCAGACCCTTGCCGAGCGAGGAGACCACGCCGCCGGTGATGAAGATATACCGCGCCATGGGACTTTACCTTTAATGCCGCCGGTCCGATTCGCCAAAGCGATTCGCAACCCCTCGGGCAGTTTGACGAATGCCTGTGGGTGACGCTGAAAACTCAGCTATTTCAGACGATTGCTAAAGGGGCCTCAGACCAGATGCGAGGCCCCGTCAGCGCATATCGGCAATGCTTACTGCGACTGCGGCGGGGTCGGTGCCGCAGGCGCGGCCGGTGCCGCCGGCTGCTGGTTCTGCTGCTGATCGGTCTGCTTCAGCGTGTCGAGCAGACCACCGCCCTGCGACAGCGGCGGCGCCGGCTGTCCCGGGGCCTGCTGCTGAATCGGCGCGGCGGTCGGCAGGATCGTCGTCGGCTTACGGTTGTAGCTCGCCAGCCAGGTGAGCAGCAGGCTGGTGGCGAAGAACCCGGCCGCGAGAATCGCGGTGGTGCGGGTCAGCAGGTTGGCGGTGCCGCGACTCGACATGAAACCGCCACCACCGCCGACGCCCAGGCCACCGCCTTCGGACTTCTGCAGAAGCACCACGCCGATCAGGCCCAGCACGAACATCAGGTGAATGACGATAATGACAGTCTGCATCGTACCCTTCCATCGCAAGCCAACGCCGCCGAATGGCCGATAGGCGCCGGCGGGCGGCTGCTCGACAGGCTTGCGGGATAAATGAAGTCGCGCGGTGTCTACACGATCGCGCGGGGATTTGTCACCCCCGCGCCGCGCCGGAAACGCCGCAGGAATACCGCTTGGCGCGGGTTAGTTAGGGGCAGCCCGCCGCAATCGCAAGGAAATCGGACGCCTTCAGGCTGGCGCCGCCGATCAGCGCGCCGTTGACATGCGGCACCGCCAGCAATTCGCGGGCGTTCGAGGGCTTCACCGAGCCGCCATACAGGATCCGCATGGTCTCGCCGGCCGCACCGAACCGATCGCTCAAAGTCTTGCGGATAAAGCCATGAACTTCCTCGACATCGGCCGCCGTCGGGGTACGGCCGGTGCCGATCGCCCAGACCGGCTCATAGGCCACCACCAGATTCGCCGCGGTCGCGCCGTCCGGCAGCGAGCCGGCCAGCATGCCGGCGACCACGTCGAGGGTGTGGCCGGCGTCGCGCTCGCCCTGAGTCTCGCCGACGCAGACGATCGCCCCCAGCCCGG
>NZ_QTKI01000461.1:0-3499 GCF_010820945.1 Rhodopseudomonas sp. BR0C11 | reverse complement strand
CCGCTCCGCACGGTGCGCCGTCAGGCTCCCCAGGACTTCCAGCAGGTCGACGACGACAGCCGCGTCGGCCGTAACTTCGATCGCTGGTGAAGAAGGCCTAGGTCAGCTTCTGAAATGCGAAGAGGGCGGATCGAGATCCGCCCTCTTGTTTCGCTGTGGAGCTTTAACGCCGTAGCCGTTTCGCCGATCAGCGGCAGACGCGGGTGGTGCGAACCACGCGGTGGCCGTGCGGACCGCGGGTGACGACCTTCCGCATCGTGCAGTGCGGGCCACGGCGGATCACCCGCCGCCGCTCGACGTAGCGCTGCGCAGAAACGTCGGTCATCGGAGCGGCGACCAGCGGCTGCGAGGCCCGGGCGGGCGTGGCGGCAGAGGCGGGAGCACTGAGGGCTCCAAGACCCAGAAATAGCGCAGCGGCGGCAGCAGCAAAGGCGGTTGTCTTCAAACGCGTTCTCCTTTTCGGCCTCGATGTCCAAGATGGCCGGTAGGCAGTAACGACGAGCAAAGCGTTTTGGTTCATCGGGCGCGGCGCCTCGTCGCAGATCGGTGCGACAGCCGACGTAACTCGGAGCAGGACGCGCGGCGGGTAAGCTCCGGCGCTGCCGCCAAAGCTTTGAGCGTAGCTGCCCGCGCTTACTTGAGGCCGCCGGTGACGTGCAGCGTCTCGCCCGTCACGTAAGAGGCGCCGTCGGAGGCGAGGAAGGCAACCACCGAAGCGATCTCTGCGGCTTCGCCGACACGGCCGAGTGGGGTAATCGCTTCGACTTGCTTTCGCATCTCGCCGTCGTGGAAGCCCGCAGCTTTGACGCCCTCGGTGACGACCATGCCGGGATTGACCGCGTTGACGCGGATCTTTCGTGGCGCCAGTTCCTTCGCCAGCACCGCCGTGATCAGATCCACCGACGCCTTGGTGGCGCCGTACACCGCAGTGTTCGGCATCGCGATCGTGGAGACGCCGGAGGAGATGTTGACGACGCTGCCGCCGTCCTTGAACTGCCGCGCCGCCGCTTGCGTCACCAGCAGCAGGCCGAGCACGTTGACGTCGAACTGGCGATGGAAGTGCTCCGGCGTGATCGCATCGAGCGCGCCGAATTCATAGACGCCGGCATTGTTGACCAGCACGTCGATCGGGCCGAACGCCGCCACGGTCGCGTCGACGATCGCCTGCGCAGCCTTGGGATCGGCGACGCTGCCGCCGACCGCGATCGCCTTGCCGCCCTGCGCAGTGATCTTGTGCACGACGTCGTCTGCGCCCTGTTTGCTGGACGCGTAGTTGACGGCGACTGCCGCGCCTTCGGCCGCGAGCTTCAGCGCGATCTCCGCGCCGATGCCCTTCGATGCGCCGGTCACCAGCGCCACTTTGCCTTGCAGTGTCTTGGTCATGATCGTTCGGTTCCTGATCGGAGGTGCGGCCACCGCTGAGGTGTGGCCTTCGGTTCAGTAGTTCGGAAGTATGGGACTATTGAACCAGATCAAGGGGGCGCCTATATCTTTTTCATGGTGCAGTTCGTTCATCCCGCACGCGAAGACATCTCGCTCGCCGGCGTGCTCGCCGCGCTGGCGGATCCGATGCGGCTGCGCATCGTCAAAGCGCTGCTCCAGGAAGGCGACTGCATGTCCTGCGTTGCGGCGGCACCGTGCCCTGACATTCCGAAGTCGACGTTGTCGAACCACTTCCGCGTGCTGCGCGAAGCCGGTTTGATCCGCACCACCAAGAAGGGCGTCGAGCACCGCAACGTCGTACGCGAAGCCGACATCAACGCGCGCTTTCCCGGGCTGCTCAAGGCGATTCTGAAACACGCGGACGAGTAGGCGATCAATCGACTTCATCGTTGCGAGTCGGCGAAAGGGGCGGCGCCGGCTGCAAAGTCGTCATCGATTCCGCGTCGCATCGAATGCCGAGTAATTCCAATCCGACGTCGGTACATCATCGTACGAAAACGGACGACGTGCGAGGCACGAACCGCGAGCGGCGACAGAGAATCGTAACAAGGCGACGACGATTGCGCCGCGCCGTTTCACGCGGCGGCACATCACGCGGCGCCGTGAGGCATACATCCACAAGAATCCGCAGAGAATCCCTGCGACAGTCTGAAGCGGGAGGTATGTTGTTGCGTGATGGAACCCGCCGAATTAAACAAAAAGCAATGTTCAAAAAGAAACGGTCGATGGGGGCCAAGATGGCGGCAGGCAACAAGATCATTTCCGAAGCGCGGCATGGCGCTTTCGCTCGTTGCACCGAGGCTTCGCTGTTTTCTGCGCCGATCGTGAGCCGCAACGATTAGTTCGCCGCGGGCCGGCCTCGACTCGAACGATACATTGCGCGGTCGAACAAACGCTTAGCGGTTCGCTCCAACGCACTTCCGATATCCGGCTTCAACAGACTGTGTCGGTCTGAACGGCGAAGCTTTGTCCAAATGCGGCCGGTCTCGACCGGCAGCCATTCTGTTTGCTGGCGGCGTCGTCCCCGACGCCGTGTGGAAGCCGCTGCTCCCGCGGCGACGTTCCGCTCGGATCTCCCTCTTGTTCTTGGAAGTCACGATGAAGAAACAACTGCTGCTCACGACGTCGCTCGCGCCGCTTCTGGCGTTGGGTGTGCTCGGCAGTGCGCCGGCGCTGGCGGATTGCACGATCTCTGGAAATACGACCGGCCTCACTTGCAGCAGCGGCAGCATCTCCTCCAGTCCGAGCACGGCCGTTACGGTCGGCGACGGCGCCGGAGCCAACGGCAGCGTCACCCTCAGCGGCGCGGGAGCGAACTGGACCGACACCAACGAGGTGAGCGTCGGCCGCGACGGCGGCGTCGGCAGCATCAATGTGTCGAACGGCGCCTCGCTGACCACCCGGCGGCTGGGACTTTCCACCGCCACCTGGCAAGCGGGCAGCGGCGGCAATGGCTCGCTGGTCGTGACCGGTCCGCAGACGGTGTGGACCAGCACCGGCGGCATCGATATCGCGCGCACCGCGGGCGCGACCGGCAGCCTGACGATTTCCAACGGTGCGGCCGCCTATATTCGCAGTGTCGGCATCTACACCGGCGCTGGCGCGGAGGTCACCATCCGAGACGCCGGCACCCATGTCGAGATCGGTGATCCGACCAACTGGAATGCAGGAGCCTGGCTCAGTCCTGAGGGTGGCACCGTCAATGTTCTGAACGGAGCTTATCTGTATGCCAGCGGCATCTATGTCGGGCCGGGGGGCAGCAACCTCACGACCATGAATATCTCGGGACGGAACACTGTCGTCGACACCGATCAGCGCATCTATGTCGGAGGCCAGGACGGGTCCCGCAATGTCGATCCGATGAACGGCAACGGCGTGCTGAATGTCACCGACGGTGCGGTGGTGACTTCGGGCACCGTTGGCGCCGGGATGGACCCGCTGTCGCAGGGCATCATCAATGTCTCCGGCAGCGGCACGCGGCTGTGGGCGAAGGCCAATCCGGCCCAAAACATTCTCGGCAATGTCTATGCCGGCTACAATGGTAACGGCACCGTGG
>NZ_QTKI01000460.1:0-3511 GCF_010820945.1 Rhodopseudomonas sp. BR0C11 | reverse complement strand
TTGCGCGACAGCTGCGCCTGCTCGATGCCGGTGGCGACCACCGAGACGCGGATGATGCCGTCGAGGCTCTCGTCGAAGGTGGCGCCAACGATGATGTTGGCGTCCTGATCGACTTCCTCGCGGATGCGGGTGGCGGCTTCGTCGACTTCGAACAGCGTCAGGTCCTTGCCGCCGGTGATCGAGATCAAGAGGCCGCGGGCGCCCTTCATCGAGGAATCGTCGATCAGCGGATTGGCGATCGCGGCTTCGGCGGCGGTCAGCGCGCGCTTCTCACCGGTGGCCTCGCCGGTGCCCATCATCGCCTTGCCCATCTCGCTCATCACGGCGCGGACGTCGGCGAAGTCGAGGTTGATCAGGCCTTCCTTGACCATCAGGTCGGTGATGCAGGCGACGCCCGAATACAGCACTTGGTCGGCCATCGCGAACGCGTCGGCGAAGGTGGTCTTCTCGTTGGCCACCCGGAACAGGTTCTGGTTCGGGATGATCAGCAGGGTGTCGACGACTTTATGCAGCTCGGTGATGCCGGTCTCGGCGGTGCGCATCCGGCGCGCGCCTTCGAAGTGGAACGGCTTGGTCACCACACCGACGGTCAGTATACCCATCTCGCGCGCGGCCTTGGCGATCACCGGCGCGGCGCCGGTGCCGGTGCCGCCGCCCATGCCGGCGGTGACGAAAACCATGTTCGCGCCCGAGAGGTGGTCGCGGATTTCGTCGATGACTTCCTGCGCGGCGGCCGAGCCGACGTCCGGCTGCGAGCCGGCGCCGAGACCCTGGGTGACCTGGGTGCCCATCTGGATCAGCCGCTGGGCCTTCGACATCGTCAACGCCTGCGCGTCGGTGTTGGCGACCACAAAGTCCACGCCATCCAGTCCGGCCGTGATCATGTTGTTGACCGCGTTGCCGCCGGCGCCACCGACGCCGAACACGGTGATCCGGGGCCGCAGCTCGCGAATATCCGGGACATTGAGATTGATGGTCATGGTTGCCTCTCGATTACGCGCGCGTTGGTTCGTGAAGTCCCCGGCAAATGGCCTGGGCAATCTGTGAAAGCGGAAGGGGGCGGAAAAGAGTCATCAGAAGCCCTCGCGCAGCCAGCGGCCGACTTTGCCGAAGTAACCGGCATGGGCGTCGGCCCGGATGTGGCGGGTGTGGCGAGGTTCGATGTGCTCGAGGTGAGCGAACTGCGGATAGACCAGAAGGCCAGTCGGCACCGCGAACGAGCCGCTCTTGGCTTCGTTCGGCAGACGGCCGACGCCGAGCGGACGGCCGACCCGGACCGAGCGGCCGAGAATCCGCGTGGCGAGCTCGGGCACGCCGGTGAGCTGCGACGCACCGCCGCTCAGCACCACACGCGCCCGGGGCTCTGCCGCAAACGGCGACTCCGCCAGCCGGTCCCTGACCATCTCAAAAATCTCCTCGGCCCGATGCCGGATGATGTTCGCGATCGTGGCGCGGGAGATCACTTGCGGGCTATCCCGCTCGTCCCCGGCGGCCGGGATCGACATCAACTCGCGCGCATCGGAACCGCCAGTTAGCACCGTGCCATATAACGTCTTGATTCGCTCGGCATCCGCAATGCACGCACCGAGTCCGCGGGCGAGATCCATCGTGATGTGATGCCCGCCGACCGCAAATCCGCTGGCATGGACGAAGCGACCGCCGGAATAGATCGCGATCGTCGTGGTACCAGCCCCCATTTCGATCAGCGCGGCGCCGAGATCGACCTCGTCGTCGGTCAGCATCGACAGCCCGGCGACATACGGGCTCGCCGCCATCGCTTCGACGTTGAGGTGGCAGCGCTCGACCGCGAGCATCAGGTTCTTGGCGACGGTGGCGTCGGTGGTGACGACGTTCATGTCGACGCCGAACTGGCGCGCCACCATGCCGCGCGGATCGCGAATGCCTTTTACGCCGTCGAGCGTGTAGCCGACCGGCAGCGCGTGCAGCACAGCACGACCGATGCCGGTGGCGTGGTGCATGCCGGTCGAGGTGACGCGGCTGATGTCTTCGGCGGTGACGGCACCGCCCTTGATGTCGGAGGTCGCTTCGATCAGCTGGCCCTGCAGCCGGCCGGCGGAGACCGACAGCAGCACCGACTCCACCCGCACCTTGGCCATGCGTTCGGCCAGCGCCACGGCGTGGCGGATCGCCTTCTCGCATTCGGCCATGTCGACCACCGCGCCGGCCTTGACGCCGCGCGACTGGATCTGGCTGTAGCCGACGAGTTCGATCGAATGGGTGCGGCCGCGCAGCGCCTCTTGCGGCGGGCACGGCTTCAGCCGCGCGATCATGCAGGCGATCTTGCTGGTGCCGATATCGAGCGACGCCACCATCGCGGTGCGATGCGGCGCAATCGGCCGTGTCTTCGGCGTCTGGGTACGATCGAAGACGGTCACGCGTCACCAGCCTTCTTTTTGGACTTCTTGTCCTTGCTGAACAGCTCTTCGCGCGCCTTGAAGGCGGCGTCCGACAGCCGCACCGTCAGACGGTCCGGCAGCCGCATATCGATCGCGGTGATGTCGCGCGAGAACAGCTTGTCGTCCTGATCGAGCTGGCTGAGCATCGTCAGCGCGTTGCCGACGTCGTGCTCCGGCATGCGAATGACGAGACCGCTGGTGAGCCAGACGTTCCAGCGCCGCTCGCCGACCAGGGCGACGGCGCGGGTCTGCGACCACACCTGCGGATAGCGCTTCAACAGCGCGATGAAATCCTTGGCTCGTTCGCCGGCGCCCTTCCCGACCACCAGCGGCAGCGACAGGAAGCGGCGCGCCACATATGGCTCGAGCACCGCGCCATCATCGGCGATCACCGACATATGGCCGTCGAGCTGCCAGCGCGCGAACGCAGTGCGCTCGACGATGTCGATCTGCAATTCGCCCGGATAGAACTTCAGCACGGTGGCGTCGGCGATCCACGGGTTCGCCTTCAGCTTGTCGCGCACTGCGGCGGCATCGAGAAACAGCAGCGACGACCGGCCGGTGATGCCACCGATCGCCAGGATCTCGTCCTGGGTGAGCTGCTTGCGGCCGGCGATCGCGACCTGCTTGATGCGGAAGCCGGCGAGATTGGCGGCGCCGTTGCGGGTGTCGTCCAGCGCCTGAACGAACTCGTCGACATGACCGCCCTTGACGATGCCCATACCGGCGCTGCCGAGCAGGATCAGCGCGGTGAAGGCGACGCCGACGCGGCGCGGCAGCCAGCGCTCCAGCACGGCGATCACACCGCGCGACGGCTCGGGACGCACCAAACGCTGCGGCCGCGCCTGCTTCTTGCGCGAACGGCGTTCGCGCAGCAGCGCAGCCACCGCGTGGGCGACCGCCTTCAGGTCAGACTGAAGCCTCGACAGTCTTGACGACCGGGCGAGGCGCCCTCCACCGTCCATTGCAAAAGCTCGTTACACGTTGCGCCCGCGCCTACTCCGGGCAATGGCGCAGGTGACGTCTCGGTGGTTCCGGACCCGCCCTGCGGGCCGGACCGTCTGCCAGAAATGCAAACCGAAACGGATAAAGAG
>NZ_QTKI01000459.1:0-3567 GCF_010820945.1 Rhodopseudomonas sp. BR0C11 | reverse complement strand
GGCCGGAACACCGCGCCGGAAGGAAGCCGCAGTTCGGCAACCGACATCCGGTTCTCGGTCAGCGTTCCGGTCTTGTCGGTACACAGCACGGTGGCGGAGCCGAGCGCCTCGATCGCGGCAGCGCGCCGGGTCAGCACCCGGGCCTGCGAGATCCGCCAGGCGCCCATTGCCATGAACACCGTCAGTACCACCGGGAATTCTTCCGGCAGCATCGACATGCCGACGGTGATGCCGGCCAGCACCGCGTCGAGCCAGCCGTCGCGCAATGCGCCGTAGAGGATCACGACCAACGCGGTGAATGCCGCGGCGATGATGCCGAAGGTGCGGACCAGCGCGCGGGTCTGCTGCTGCAGCCGTGGTGCTTCGGTCTGCATCGAGCCGAGTGCCTGACCGATCTTGCCGATCTCGCTGCGTGCGCCCGTGGCGGTCACTTCGGCAAGGCCGCCGCCGCGCACCACCAGCGAGCCGGAATACACATTGGGCTGATCGTCGCCGCCGGGACGATGCGACGCGGTGGTGTCGGCTTCGTCCCGGCTGAGCTTGCGGACCGGCACCGACTCGCCGGTCAGCAGCGACTCGTCGACGAGCAGATCGTCGGCCTGCAGCAGCACCGAGTCGGCGGCGATGCGATCGCCCTCGGATAGTACGATGACGTCGCCGCGCGCCACTTCGCGTCCCGCAATGCGTTTGCGGACACCGTCGCGGATCACAAGCGCGCGCGGGCTGGTGAGATCGCGCAGCGTCTCGAGCACGCGCTCGGTGCGCGCTTCCTGCACCACCGTGATCACCACCGACAGGGTGGCGAAGATTAGCAGGATGATCGCTTCCTTGAGATCGCCGAGCGCCATGTAGACGACGCCGCCGCCGAGCAGCAGCGCCAGCATCGGCTCGCGCACCACCTCGAACACGATGCCGAGCAGGGTGCGGCGATCAGGGCTTGGCAGCTCGTTGTAGCCCTCGCTGGCGAGCCGTTCCGCAGCCTCGCGCTCGCTGAGGCCGGAGATGCTGTCGGAGGGAGAGGCGAGGTCGGGCATCGGGCAACCTGACGTTCGAGAGCCCGCCGATGTTAGCCTATTTTCGGCTCGCGCTCGCGACGTAGTCGCCGGACTTGCCGCCTGTCTTGGCGATCAGATGGATGCCTTCGATCCGGACGCCGCGTTCGGCCGCCTTGATCATGTCGTAGATCGTCAGGCACGCCACCGACACGGCGGTCAGCGCTTCCATTTCGACGCCGGTCGGGCCGGTGACCTTGACGGTGGCGCGGACGATGCAGCCGGGCAGCTTGGCATCCGGCGTGATGTCGAGCGTGACCTTCGACAGCGCCAGCGGATGGCACAGCGGGATCAATTCGGCGGTGCGCTTGGCCGCCATGATGCCGGCGACGCGCGCGGTGCCGAGCACGTCACCCTTCTTGGCGTCGCCGCTGAGGATCAGCTCCAGCGTCGCTTTCTTCATCACCACGCGGCCTTCCGCGACTGCGACGCGTTCGGTGGCCGGTTTCTCCGAGACGTCCACCATCCGCGCCTCGCCGCTGGCGCCGATGTGGGTGAGGGCGGGGGTGGTTGCGGCGCGCGTGGTGGACTTTTTAGCCACGGGAAGGCCTCGCAATGAGGAGGAGAGAGCGATCGCAGCACGCGTTCACCCTCCCCTGGAGGGGGAGGGTCGGACGGCGCAGCCGTCCGGGGTGGGGTGAGGCCGCGCGTGACGCCTTTGCGGCGCGGCTCGTCGTGATCGAGAGGCTGTCACCCCACCCCGTCACGGGCCGCGCGATACGCGCCCCGTGCCGACCCTCCCCCTCAAGGGGAGGGTGAAGGCCGAGGCGTGGCGCAGGGATTGTCACTAATTAGTCCCGGTCTGCTGCGGCGTCGTTTGACGCGCCAGCAGCGCGCGGGTGGCGGCGGTGACGTCCTGCTGCCGCATCAGGCTTTCGCCGACCAGGAAGGTCGACATCCCGACGTGGGCGAGGCGGGCGAGATCGGCCGGCGTGAAGATGCCGCTTTCGCCGACCATCAGGCGATCGTTCGGGATCAGCGGCGCCAGCGCCTCGCTGGTCGCCAGCGTGACTTCGAAGGTACGCAGGTTGCGGTTGTTGACGCCGACCATCGGCGACCGCAGCTTCAGCGCGCGCTCCAGTTCGGGCGCATTGTGGACTTCGAGCAGCACGTCCATGCCGAGGTCGAACGCGGCGTCCTCGATGTCCTTGGCGGCGGCGTCGTCGAGCGCCGCCATGATGATCAGGATGCAATCGGCGCCGTGGGCGCGGGCCTCGACCACCTGATAGGTGTCGTACATGAAGTCCTTGCGCAGCGCCGGCAATGACACCGCGGCGCGCGCGGCAACGAGATAATCGAGGCTGCCCTGGAATGACGGCGTATCGGTCAGCACCGACAGGCAGGCTGCGCCGCCGGCCTCGTAGGCGCGGGCCAGCGCCGGCGGATCGAAGTCGGCGCGGATCAGGCCCTTCGAGGGTGAGGCCTTCTTGATCTCGGCAATCAGCCCATAGTTGCCGGCCGCCTGCTTGGCGCGCAGCGCCTTGACGAAGCCGCGCGGCGGCGAAGCTTCGCGGGCGATCGCCTCGATCGCAGCCAACGGATGCTCGCGCTTGGCGGCGGCGATCTCCTCGCGCTTATAGGCTTCGATCTTGGTCAGGATATCGGACACGGCGATGCCACCTACGTTGCTATGATCAAGTCGCTTAGTCTTCTCGTCATGGCCGGGCTTGTCCCGGCCATCCATGCCTTCACCGTTGCGCCGCCCCCAAGGCGTGGATGCCCGGGACAAGCCCGGGCATGACGGCAACTGGTACTTCAGGCCGCCGCGGAGACCGCGATCAGCTTCTTCAGCCGCGCTTCGGCGGCGCCGCTGTCGATCGATTGGGTGCCGAGCGCGACGCCTTCCTTGAGGTCTCGGGCCTTACCGGCGACGACCAGCGTCGCGGCCGCGTTGAGCAGGGCGACGTCGCGGTATGGGCCCGGCATGCCTTCCAGCACCGCGCGCAGCGCCACCGCATTGGCCTGGGCGTCGCCGCCCTTCAGTGCGTCGGCCGGCGCGCGGGGCAGGCCGGCGTCCTCGGGGCTGATCTCGAAGCTGGTGATCTCGCCGTTCTTCAGCTGGGCCACCGCGGTGGTGCCGGACAGCGTGATTTCGTCGAGGCCGTCGGAGCCGTGCACGACCCAGACGGCCTCGGCGCCGAGATTCTTCAGCACCTGCGCCAGCGGCTGCACCCATTGCCGCGAGAACACGCCGATCATCTGCCGCTTGACGCCGGCCGGGTTGGACAGCGGTCCGAGCAGATTGAAGATGGTGCGGGTCGCCAGTTCGACCCGGGTCGGGCCGACGTTCTTCATCGCCGGATGATGCGTCGGCGCGAACATGAAGCCGATGCCGGCTTCGTTGACGCAGCGGCCGACCTGCTCGGGCGTGATGTCGATCTTGACGCCGAGTGCGGCGAGCACGTCGGCGGCGCCGGATTTCGACGACAGAGCGCGGTTGCCGTGCTTGGCGACGGTGACGCCGCAGCCGGCGACCACGAACGACGCACAGGTCGACACGTTGACCGAGCCGGAG
>NZ_QTKI01000046.1:0-18809 GCF_010820945.1 Rhodopseudomonas sp. BR0C11 | reverse complement strand
TGGTGCTGTGGCCGGTTGCGCTGACGCTCGGCAAGGTGTTCGCCTTCATGGTGTTCATGCTGGTGGTCGGCCGCCGCATCATTCCGTGGATGCTGCACTATGTGGCGCACACCGGCTCGCGCGAGCTGTTTCGTCTCGCGGTGCTGGCGATCTCGCTCGGCGTCGCGTTCGGCGCGGCGGTGCTGTTCGACGTGTCGCTCGCGCTGGGAGCGTTCTTCGCCGGCATGATCCTGTCGGAGTCCGAGCTCAGTCATCGCGCCGCCAACGAAACGCTGCCGCTGCGCGACGCGTTCGCGGTGCTGTTCTTCGTCTCGGTCGGCATGCTGGTCGATCCCGGCATCGTGGCGCGCGAACCGCTGCCGCTCCTGGTCACCGTGCTGATCATCGTGTTCGGCAAATCGATCGCGGCGTTCTTCATCGTGCGACTGTTCGGCCATCCCAACATGACGGCGCTGACGATCTCCGCGTCGCTGGCGCAGATCGGCGAGTTCTCGTTCATTCTCGCCGGCCTCGGCGTCGCGCTCGGGCTGATGCCGGAGCGTGGCCGCGATCTGGTGCTGGCCGGCGCGATCATTTCGATCATGCTCAATCCCGTGATGTTCGTGCTGCTCGATCGCTTCAGCGCCAAGGTCGCGGCGGCTACGGAAGCCGCCAAGCAGGCGGCGAAGGAGGCTGCGGCTGCCGCTGCGCCAGCGCAGCCGCGCGGCCACATCGTGCTGGTGGGCCACGGCCGAGTCGGCTCCAATGTCAGCGCCGCGCTGCGCCATTCCGGCGCCGATATGCTGGTGATCGAAAACGACGACGAGCGGGTGGCGCGGCTGCAGCGTGAAGGCTTCACCGCGATCAACGGCAATGCCGCTGCGCAGGAGATCCTCGATGAGGCGCAGATCGCGCAGGCGCACGGTCTTCTCGTGGCAATTCCCAATGCGTTCGAAGGCGGTCAGATCGTCGCTAAGGCGCGCGCGGTCAATCCCGGCCTGCTGATCATCGCCCGCGCGCATTCGGCCGAGGAGGTCATCCATCTGCGCAGCAACGGCGCCAATTTGGTGATCATGGGCGAAGACGAAATCGCCCGCGCCATGATCGCCCGCCTCGGCGTCGATGCCATCAGCAGCGATACGGCCGCCAGCCCGATCACCAGCGCTACGGCACCGGCTTCGGCCGGGGCGGCGGCCTGATTAGTTCACGCCGGCAGCGGGCGCGGTCGGAACAGGATCACGGTCAGGCCGACCAGGCAGTTCGCGGCGCCGATCACGTCCCAATGGTCGGGGCGGTTGCCCTCCATGGCCCAGCCCCAGGCCAGCGCACTGGCGATGTAGATGCCGCCATAGGCAGCATAGGCGCGGCCGGCCAGCGGACTGTCGGCCAGCGTCAGTAAGTAGGCGAACAGCGCCAGCGCGAGCATGCCGGGGATCAGCCACAGCGGCGATTTGTCGAGCCGTAGCCACGCCCAGAATGCGAAGCACCCGGCGATCTCCATCAGCGCAGCGGCGCAGAAGGTCAGCAGTGACGCCATGAGCGTGGCCGTGGCTCTCTGTGAGTCTGCGAGAGGTTGATGCGGCGAACATTAAACCGATCGGCGCAGCAGAGAAAAAGGCGCGGGAAGCGATCCCGCGCCTTTTCGTTCGTTCAGTCGCGGTGCGCTGATTAGGCGGCCTTGGCGTCCATCGCCTTGTGCAGGTTCTGCGCGACCTTGTCGAGGAAGCCCTCGGTCGACAGCCAGCGCTGATCGGCGCCGACCAGGAGCGCGAGGTCCTTGGTCATGAAGCCGGCTTCAACGGTCTGCACGCAGACCTTCTCCAGCGTGTCGGCGAAGCGGGCGAGCTCTTCGTTGGAGTCGAGCTTGGCGCGATGCGCGAGGCCGCGGGTCCAGGCGAAGATCGAGGCGATCGAGTTGGTCGAGGTCGCCTTGCCCTTCTGGTGTTCGCGATAGTGCCGGGTGACGGTGCCGTGCGCGGCTTCGGCTTCCACCGTCTTGCCGTCCGGCGTCATCAGCACCGAGGTCATCAGGCCGAGCGAGCCGTAGCCTTGCGCCACGGTGTCGGACTGCACGTCGCCGTCGTAGTTCTTACAGGCCCAGACGTAGCCGCCCGACCACTTCAGCGCCGACGCGACCATGTCGTCGATCAGGCGGTGCTCGTAGGTCAGGCCCTTGGCGTCGTACTCGGCCTTGAACTCGTTGTCGAAGATCTCCTGGAAGATGTCTTTGAAGCGACCGTCGTACACCTTCATGATGGTGTTCTTGGTCGACAGGTAGACCGGATAGTTGCGGATCAGGCCGTAGTTCAGCGAGGCGCGGGCGAAATCCTTGATCGACTCGTCGAGGTTGTACATCGACATCGCGACGCCGGCGCCGGGCGCCTTGAAGACTTCGCGCTCGATCACCGAGCCGTCCTCGCCGACGAACTTCATCGTCAGCGTGCCCGGGCCCGGGAACTTGATGTCGGTCGCGCGATACTGATCGCCGTAGGCGTGACGGCCGATCACGATCGGCTTGGTCCAGCCCGGCACCAGGCGCGGCACGTTGTTGCAGATGATCGGTTCGCGGAAGATCACGCCGCCGAGGATGTTGCGGATGGTGCCGTTCGGCGACTTCCACATGCTCTTGAGGCCGAATTCCTTCACCCGCGCTTCGTCCGGGGTGATGGTGGCGCACTTCACGCCGACGCCGACCTGCTTGATCGCATTCGCCGCATCGATGGTGACCTGATCGTCGGTCGCGTCGCGGTGCTCCATCCCGAGGTCGAAATACATCAGTTCCACGTCGAGGAACGGCGTGATCAGCTTGTCCTTGATCATCTGCCATATGATGCGGGTCATCTCATCGCCGTCGAGTTCGACGACTGGGTTGGTCACCTTGATTTTCGCCATGCGGGATCGGGCCTTCTTGTGATTCTGCGCTTAAAGGGGCGGGAATTGGACTAAAGCCGCGCCCGCTATAGCACCGCGCCGGACGGGCCGAAAGGCGATTGCGGAAGCAATTTGGACGGATTCGCAGCGCGGCTCCGCATGGCTCGGGAACGCCGCGATCGCAAGGTGTGCCGCGACCGGAAGCGGGTAGGGCGCACGCTGTGTCAAGCGTACTTCACAGCGGTTCAAACCGGCCGGCAAATCCACTATTTGCTTGAGAAATCGCCGCCGCCTTGGCAACGGAAAGGCGCGGCGGCCGCCGGCGTCCGGCCCGCCCCGCCGCGGCTTCCCCCGATCATCCCGCGCCGCCTCGGATCACTCCGAGGGCGCCCGTTTTTGAAAGACCTGCCCATGTCCGGCTCCGGCACCGACCGATCCAAGCCCCCGGCCGCGCTCGACGGCCCGGTGGTGATTCTGGTCGAGCCCCAATTGGGCGAAAACATCGGGATGTGCGCCCGCGCGATGGGCAATTTCGGGCTGACCCGGCTGCGGCTGGTAAAGCCGCGCGACGGCTGGCCGAACATCGCCGCCCAGCGCTCCGCCGCCGGCGCCGACCACATCCTGAACGCGGTCGAGCTGTTCGACAGCGTCGCCGACGCGGTGAAGGACTGTACGCTGCTGTTCGCCACCACGGCGCGCGCCCACGATCAGGCCAAGCCGGTGCGCGGGCCGGAAGCCGCCGCGCAGGAGATCGTCGCCGAGACCGCGTCGGGCGGCACCACCGGCATCATGTTCGGCCGCGAGCGCCATGGCCTGGAGAACGACGAGGTCGCGCTCGCCAACCGCATCGTCACCTTCCCGGTCAATCCGGCGTTCGCTTCGCTGAACCTTGCGCAAGCGGTGCTGCTGATGGGCTACGAGTGGTTCAAGCACGCCACCCAGAATGCGCTGCCTTACGAGATGCCCGAGCGGAGCCCGCGCGCCTCGCAGCATCAGATCGACGCGTTCTTTTCCAACTTGGTCGCCGAGCTGGACCGCGTCGAATTCCTCCGCCCGCCCGAAAAGCGCGACACCATGCTGGTGAACCTGCGGAACATCTTCACCCGGATGGAGCCGAGCAAGCAGGACATGCACACGCTGCACGGCGTGGTGATGGCGATCGCCGACGGCCGCAAGGGCCCGGCCAAAGGCGGCGTACTCGACGGCGACCAGGCCACGCGGCTGCGCGCGCTACTCGCCGAGCGCGCGCCCGGCAGCGCCGAGGCCGATGGCGGCTCGCTGCGCGGGCTGGCGCGGCTGCTGCGCCGCAATCCCACCGACGCCGAGCGGCTCTTATGGGAGAAGCTGCGCACCGACCGGCGCTTCGCCGGCAACTTCAAGCGCCAGACCCCGGTCGGCCGCCACATCCCGGATTTCGTCTCCTTCACCCGCCGCGTCGCGATCGAGCTGATCAACGACGGCGAGAGCGAAGCCGTCGCCGCCGACCGCGCCGCGCGCAAGGCCTGGCTCGCCGAGCGCGACTACCGCGTGGTGTGGGTCGAGGCCGCCGACGTCACCGCCGACACCGCCGCGGTGCTGGAGCGGCTGGAGGCGGCGCTGGCGCAGTAGGTGCCCTTGCAGCGGCATCTCGCCAGACATATGCTTTTGGCATATGCCTGAAGGAGGCTGCCCATGACCGATCGGCGCCACGTCCGTCTGTTCCGTAACGGCCGCAATCAGGCCGTTCGCATTCCGGTGGAATTCGAGATGCCCGGCAACGAGGCGATCATGCACCGCGAGGGAGATCGGTTAGTGATCGAGCCGGTCCGCAAACGCGGACTGATCGCTTTGTTGAAATCGATGACGCCGGTCGACGAGCCGTTCCCCGTCATCGACGATCCCGCGCCGGCGCCGGAGAAGGTGCTGTGACGCGCTATATGCTCGATACCAACATCCTCTCCGATCTGATCCGCAATCCGCACGGCGCTGCTGTTCGCCGCATCGCCGAGGTCGGGGAGGGCAACGTCTGCACGAGTATCATCGTCGCCGCCGAACTCCGCTACGGCTGCGCCAAGAGCGGGTCGGTCAGATTGACCAAGGCCGTGGCCGATCTGCTCGAGGAAATCGACGTGCTGCCGTTCGAGCCGCCCGCCGACGAAGCCTATGGGGCGATCCGCTCATCGCTTGAAGCAGTAGGCACGCCGATCGGCAGCAACGACCTCCTGATCGCAGCTCATGCCAAGTCGCTCGGTGCGACCATCGTCACCGCGAACACGCAGGAGTTTGGTCGCGTGCAGGGTTTGGCAGTCGAGAACTGGCTGGCGTGATCTTTCCGGCAAGCGAGTTGTTTGCGTTCGGCAGGCCCCGTTGACTTGCGACGCGGCGCACGTTCAGCTCGTACCAAGCGGCGGCTCGCCGCAGCACAAGCAATCGGGAGGGGACATGACAACGACATCGACGATGCGCCGCGCGGGATGGCTCACCGGCCTCGGCCTGCTCGCCGCAGCGCTGGCCACCACAGGCGCGCGCGCCGACGACGTCGGCGGCACCTGGCTGCGCGAGACCGGCGCCTCCAAGGTCAAATTCGCGCCCTGCGGCGGCGCAGTGTGCGGCACGCTGGTGTGGCTCAAGCCGGGCGTCGAGACCCCCGCCAAAGTCGGCCAGAAGATATTCTTCGACATGAAGCCGACCGGTCCGAACGCCTGGGCCGGCAGTGCCTTCAATCCGGAAGATGGCAAGACCTACACCGGCAAGATGAACCTCTCCGGCAGCACGCTGACCACCCAGGGCTGCGCGATGGGCGGCATGATCTGCAAATCCGCCACCTGGACGCGGGCGAACTGAGTGAAGGAGGCGCGCCAGCAAGGTCAGGTGAGCTTGCCCAAGGTCATCTTGCCTGACGTTCTGCAGCGCGGCCTCAGAGTCGTGTTCTGCGGCACCGCCGCCGGCCGTGCGTCGGAGAAGGCGCAAAGCTATTATGCGCACGGCCGGAACAAGTTCTGGAGCGTCCTCAGCGAAACGGGCCTCACGGATCGCAAGCTGGCGCCGCACGAGTTTCGCGACGTGACGACATTCGGCATCGGCCTGACGGACCTGTGCAAGGATGTCGCCGGAAGCGATCACGAGGTTCGGCCGCGGCCGGAACATCGGGTGGTTCTCAGACGTAAGATCGAAGAGAACCGCCCCGACTTTCTCGCCTTCACCAGTCTGGAAGCTGCGAAGCGGTTCGTCGGACGCAGGGTCGGCCTCGGCCGTTATGAGGAAAGCATCGGAACGACATCGATCTATGTGCTGCCATCGACCTCGCCGATGGCGGATTGGAATTGGATGTCGAACAAGATCCACTGGTGGGAGTTTGCCGAACTGGTTCGCGCCTCTTGATCGGGAGAGCCGTGTCGTTGCGTCAGGTCGCCGTCCGGCGACTGTCAATGGAGTTCAACTTGAGCGTCGCTTTCACCAAGGAAGACAGTGCCGAGACCGCCTCGGAGACCGTGCTGCCGGATCGGCCGATCTCGCCGCATCCGAACCTCGTCACCGCAGCCGGCTTGGCCGCGCTGGAGGCGCAGTTAGCCGAGGCGCGCGCCGCGCTCGAAGCTGCAGGTGCGATCGAGGACGTCAACGAGCGCCGCCGCGCCGAAGCGATCCCGTTGCGTGACGCCCGTTACTACGCAGCCAGGGTGCGCAGCGCGCAAGTGATGCCGGATCCTGCCTCGACCGACGAGATCGCTTTCGGCTCCACCGTCACCTTCCGCCGCGCCGACGGCCGCGTCCAAACCTACCGCATCGTCGGCGAAGACGAAGCCGATCCGAAGCAGGGCACGATCTCGTTCGTATCGCCGGTGGCGCGCTTGCTGATGGGCAAGAGCGTCGGCGACGTGGTGGGAAAGGGCGCGCAGGAGTTGGAGGTGGTGGGGATTGGATAGTGGGATCGAGATGGGAAATTGACGCGCGATGAGTAATCCATGGGATATGCCCGTTTCTGCGCCGTTACGGCCCGGCACGAGAGTGGAAGAAGAACTGTTCAGAGCCGTAGGCTATGCCCTTACTCATTGGGAGGGGCTTGAGGCCGAGTTAGGGGGCGTCTATGCGGTTCTCACAGCGGTGTCGGAGGAAAGATACGTTGCTCCAACGATAAGAGCGTTTGGTGTGGTTACGAACACCAATTCCCGGGCCGAGATGATTGCGCATGCGGCTGAGGCATTGTTTTGGTTGCGTCCAATGGAAGAGTTGGAAATTGAACTAAAAGACATTTTGAAGAATTATCGAGGTTGGGCTGCGCGGCGGAACGATATAGCGCATGGGTGTTCCACAGCATCCCAACATCCTGACTATGACGCTGAAGATCAGCCGAATATCACTACTTATTGTCTTTGTCCCTCTCATGGTCACAGCAGGAAGTGGGCCCTGAGTATGGAGCCTCTTTACCATTACATTCCGGCCGAGATTGAAGCGTTCGGTTCTGCATTTGATGCGCTGGCACACCGTGTCGCAGATTTTTCGGAAAGGCTGGAGGCTTGGCGCAAGAAAGACGCTGAAAAAGACGATTGATCTTTTTTGAGGGCAGGGGACGTCGAGGCATTCGGCGTCTTTGGTCTGAGAGCTTGCATTTACCTACATTTTGTAGATGGCGGCCCTCAGCAAGCTTAATCGAGGCGGCGAGCGTAGCCCGGGTGAGCGCAGCGATACCCGGGACGATTGGTGTCTCCTGCATATCGCTTCGCTCATGCAGGCTGCCGTCCGCAATTATTTGTCACGCCGCCGGCTTCACCACGCGCCGTTCCACTGTCAGCAAGCGTAGCCCGGGTGAGCGTAGCGACACCCGGGATCATCGACAATGCTCCTGCATGTCGCTTCGCTCATGCAGGCTACGCTGAACTCTGCCTCACGTCGCCGGCTTTACTACGTGCCATTCCACTGTCCCAGACGTTGTCGAACCGTTGTTCGCTCATGATCGTTGTCTCCGCATCAGCGGTTCGACGCGGTCGGCTCACGCCCGCCGTGTCTTGCTCACCTTCAGCTCTAGCCCCGCGCGATCCTGCAGATAGCCGATCACGCTGAACAGGTTTTTCGCCTGCGGGTTGCCGCTCGGGCCGAACATTCGGATCAGGCTTTTGGGGGGCAGATCAGTCGCGGCGCCGAGTTGTTCGAAGCCGACGGTGGCCTTGATGTAGTCGCGCAGGACGGCTTTTCCGGTCTCGATATCGCCCTTGAGCATCACCTCGATCGCTTCCCGCAACAGGGCGTCGGCGAATGCCGGGTCTTTCGCAACGCGGTTCTGGACCAACTCTTTGAAGCTCTTCGTATTAGCCATTGCTCAGTCCTGATCGCCGCTTCTTGTTCTGCTTGTAGTCGCGCCAATACACGATGGCTCGCGCGATATCGCTGCGTTGTCGCTTCTTGGTGCCACCGCAAAGCAGAATGACCAACGTATCGCCGTCACGACCGAAATAGATCCGATAGCCGGGCCCGGAATCGATCTTGGTTTCGAGGACGCCTTCGCCGACCGACTTAACGTTGGAAAAATTGCCCAGGGACAGCCGAGTCACGGCCGTCGTGACCTTGGCCGCCGCCATGACGTCGAGCCCGTCGAGCCAATCCGCGAATGGGCTTTGCCGATCAGCCGAATAGTAGCGAATATCCAGTATGATCTAAGGTAACATATATGTTACCTTAGGTCCAGTGCGCGCTCTATTCGATTGCGATCCGAGGTGGCCTGTACGGCCGCATCTTGGTCGGTTATCCAGACCAGCGGGCGTACTTGGTGATGTCCCGCCGTTAACGTTCTGCGCCTTCGTCGACTTCGTCCAGCGCTCCCGCGGGTCCATCCCTGGTGTGGTGGCGCTCGCCTCCGCGCGAGATGCAGTTCGTTGCTTCACGCTCAGCCCGATTCGCTGTGATTCGTCACCGCTTTGTTCCGGCTGTGTTCGGAACGTTAAGGCGCGCGGTGGCGGCTGTCGCAGGGTGGGACACTTCCGCTGGCATCGGCGGCTTCGACGCCGCGGCCGGCACCGTGCTAGCGTCCGGCCAACAACAACAGCAGACACCACAGGGAGATCGCCGATGATCACGACCGCCGCCAAGCGGGCCACGTTTCGCAAGCTGCACGAGGCCGGCTGCTTCGTGATGCCGAATCCGTGGGATGTCGGTTCGGCGCGGGCGCTGGCGTCGCTCGGGTTTCAGGCGCTGGCCTCGACCAGTGCCGGCTTTGCGTGGTCGGCGGGGCGGGCGGACAATCAGGTCAGCTGCGACGACGTGCTGGCGCATCTGACCACGCTGTGTGCGGCGGTGGATCTGCCGATCAACGCCGATTTCGAGAACGGCTTTGCGGACAGCCCCGACGGCGTCGCCGCCAATGTCACGCGCGCGATCGCCACCGGCATCGCCGGGCTTTCGATCGAGAATACGACCTCCGATTCGGCGCAGCCGTTTTACGACGACGCGCTCGCCGCCGAGCGCATCAAGGCGGCGCGGGCGGCGATCGACGCATCGGGTGTGGACGTGGTGCT
Source organism: Rhodopseudomonas sp. BR0C11 (assembly GCF_010820945.1). NCBI lineage: Bacteria > Pseudomonadati > Pseudomonadota > Alphaproteobacteria > Hyphomicrobiales > Nitrobacteraceae > Rhodopseudomonas > Rhodopseudomonas sp. BR0C11. Next base: position 9,474 of record NZ_QTKI01000046.1, on the reverse strand, counting down.
GGTGGCGCGCTGCGAGGGCTTCTTCAAGGGTGAGCGCGATCTCGCCAAGACCACCGCGCGGCTGGTGGCGTTCGCCGATGCCGGCGCCGATTGCCTGTACGCGCCGGGCGTCACCACCGAGGCCGAGATCACCACGCTGGTGAAGGCGGTGGCGCCGAAGCCGCTCAACGTGCTGATCGCGCAGCCGAGCATGACGGTGCCGATGCTCGCCGACCTCGGCGTCCGCCGCATCAGCGTCGGCGGCACACTGGCGCGCTGCGCCTGGGCCGGCTTCCTCGGCGCCGCGCGCGAGATCGCCGAGCAGGGCACATTCACGGCATTCGCTGGAGCGACGAAGGGCGCGGAGCTGAACGGGCTGTTCGCGGGCAGGTAATTGCTAAATCCCAGTGTGAGTTTTCCACCAGTGCCTAAAGACAACTCGGCGTCGGCGGCAGGCCCATATTTGCTCTGGTCCATCTGAATTCATAAGTGATGGCAGAAAATTCCAACGACGATTTTGCCTCCGACGCTAACGTTATCTGGATAGATATGAATGCGATTCTGATGAGGCTGAAGTTTTATATGCCACCAGAATAATCGATCTGCGCCGGCGTATTTGATGGTCCGTTTTTTCTTTGCTCTTCTGTTCTGTTTTGTATTTCCGTTTTCGTCGGAAATGGTCACGTTTCCGGCGCCGAACTCCCCTGCGGCGTCTTGCCAAGATTTCGAGAATATTCGGGCTCCTTCGTCAGACAAGAAGCCGAGGTCGTGTACTATCTTCTGAACTAAAGATGAATAGCTGCCACTCATTGTCTTGATTCCGTCAACTGCTCCTTCAACAAATTCGAGCTCCTTGAATGCCTCTGACAACAGTTGCGCCATCTCGCCGGGAGAATGAGTTGTGTGGATAATCAACCAGCGGAAGAAGCCTTCAATCATCTGCGCTGAGTCTACGAGCCAGATAGGAACTTTTTGGCCGCCGTAAATTGCGTTGCAATAGTCTTTACCCGCGCGCGATATGCATGGAGTAATTTCGTGTTCGTGCAGATATTTTGAAGCGGCCCATGCAATCGTCTCGGCTCGTTCGGGGCCAAATCCAAAATCGACGTTGATGTCCTGAGGGCAAACAAAGAGATCCTCTAGTCTAGCCGCTCTTGAAAAAATTGCGGCTAGTCGGTCTCTAACATCTGCTGGGATTTCAATGCTGGAGGTTGGTGAATAGAGGTCATACAAAGTATGGTCTAAAAGGATTGGTTGCGAAAAGAATGTGTCAGGGTAAGCTAAGTGATGCCCTCGTTCAATCAATTCGTCGATAAGATCAAGGGTCAGCTCAAGTGATTCAATCCATTCCGCCGCCGAGGCTTTTCCAATCCCCCAGCCGCGCTCGTCGAGAGCAAAAATCAAGGTGCACCTTTTCGGCGGATGCGAGTCAGAGCTGCAACATCGATCTGAAATTGATCAAAGAAGCCTTTAGGCCAATGTGAAATGCCGCCAGTGGCTGTAAACTCTAGTACTTCGATATGATCTGAACCATCCAGAAAATGTATTATCGCATCGCTTGATTTTAAACACTGCATTTCTCCGATAGCTCTTCGAATTCCATTTATAACATGATCGGAGTGTGTTTCGACTATTACCTGAACGCCACTTGCTGCGATCTTCGTTAGAAAAATCCCGATTTGTGTCTGTCCGGCGGGTGCAAGATGCGCTTCTGGATTTTCAACTATCAGTAGTCCATCTTGATCGGCGCTGAGGGCTGCAACCACGATCGGAAGTGCGTAGGTAACTCCGAATCCCATATTTGTTGGGCTTAGCCAATCGAGGTCTGTTCTGTATTTGAGTGTGACAATTGGGGTGTATGGGAACGTCTCAGTATCTATTTGAATCGGGCGGGTGATTGCGGATAGCCAGGCTTCTGTTTGATCTTTTAGAAGAGCAACGTTTTTGTTGGGGTGAAATTGGCGCGCGAGAGGTATCGGATTGGCGCCTAGTGAATCAATCATTTGGGCTGCATTTTCGCCTGTTGCTCCAACGTTTAGAGAATGATGGGGGAGGGCCATTATGGTTGAAGTTAATCGCGGACCTATGCGCTCCGCACCTAAATATTGAAATGCGCGTCCCTCCCTTGCGAAATTGTCTGAAGGTACGCCAAACTTCTGTGAATGAACGTAGAATTGTTGCGCCGACTTATCAGGTTGTGAAAATTTTGCGCCAAACCAGCTATCTCCATCGCGCAATGTGACTGAGAAGCCTTCCGAAGCTTCACCATTTGCCACGTCATCAAAAGTCCCAAGTTGAAGTCCGAAGGGACCATTTAGAGAAATGGTGTCGGTAGTAGAGCGAAATGCCTCCCTGGCGAGTAGAAATGCTTGGATCAAGGAAGTTTTACCCGAACCATTGCGTCCGGCTAGGACAGAGAGGTTTCTGAGCTCGAAGCGGTTGCTTCGAAATCGTTTGAAGCCCTCGATTGTTGCAGCGTTGATCATGGTATAATTTTCCGAAGTAGGTCGCGGGGGATCTCAAGGCGAAGCTGGACCCGCTTCGGATCACCAGTTGCCGATCTTACTGAGCTGTCATAATCTGGGTCATTGAACAGTTCTCTGAATTTGGTGACAATCTCGTCCTTAAACGGAGTCAGTCGATCCAAACGATAACGCGAAAGAGCTAGCGCTTGAGACTCAAATATTGCTCTGTTTATTGGACCGCGTCGGTGCTCTGTTCCCGGGAGCCATCTTCGGAACGCTGCGTCACCGAGGATCTGCTCGCAATTCTCCATTGCGCGTTCGAAGATGGTGGCGAGCCGACGTAAGTCAATATCAGAATTTGGGCTATCCAACCTGCGGGTGAATTCCAGCAAGAAGGAGTCAAGGCTACTGGCCGTTGAATACTCATCGATTGACACGGTTCGAAAGGCGCAAAAGCGAAGAGCCAGTTCTCTATCCGACATTCGGTGATTGCGTCGCTGAGTTCTGCTCTTGTTCCAAAAGGCATACTGCGTGGCTTCGGTAAAAGCATCACTTTCAACGAGGGCCTTCAGAAAATTGCGGGACCGTGACTTGCTCATACAATGGCGAATCTCTTGTGGTTTTAGTGGACTTCCGCCGGTATTCACACGATTGAAGATGTCGTACTTCACCTCATCTGGCGTTTGTGGTTCGATCACGTGAGCCACAATTTGAGTGCTTTGAAAACGGCGACGAGTTGCGCTGTCCAAGTCTGAAAAATGATTCCCCGCCAAATCGTGCAAATACTCGAGATCATCTCTGGATAGTGGTAGTTGGTCTGACATAAACCGTTTGACGGTCGTTAGTCGTTGGACGCCGTCGATGACTTGCATCGCGCCTGAGGAGTCGAGGTTAAAATAGAATGCAGGAAGTGGTATTCCTAGAAGCACTGATTCAATAAGGCGTATTTGCTGTTTTGGCTGCCATACAAAGCTCCGCTGGAAGTCTGGTGCAAGATCCAGTTCTTTTTCATTCTCATCGAGCTGAGCGAAAATCTCTCTAAGAGTGTAATTCTTGGTTGTTATTCGAATTTGTTTGGGATCCCAAGGCTTGATAACTCGTGAACTTCCGCTTGAGACGTCTTCGTCTTCGTCCACTGCTGCGATTGTATTCGGGTCGGAAATCATCGTCGTTTCTGATCTGTTTGGCTCTGGGACGGAAGGTTCGATTTCTGTCGATGCATAGACGCAGCTTACGCCAGAATGTCTGACAGGAAAGGGGATAACCAATGTTCGGTTACATTGTCGATATTCTGCAGAGCATCATCGATCTGAAGTCGCCGTTCGACGCCTTATCCTCGTGGAAGCTCGCAGGGCGAAGTCCTGGCCACCATATTTAAGGCCATCGTCGCTTCCCACGTTATACCCTCCGCCTCCTCCCCCGTCGCACCACCTCCCGCTTCGGCGGAGTGTAGGCGTCGTCAAGCAGCGCCATGGCTTCGGCGGGGATGCAGGTGGTGAAGACGCCGCCGTGGCGCATGTCGGTGAGGGCTTTGCGGATCGCGGGCTCGCGGTCGAGCCAGTCCTCTTCGGTGCGTGGCGCCGGGCCGGGTTTGCCGGGGCGGCCGCGACCTTTTTGAGTGAGCCGCGCCATTTTCAGCACCTCCATCGCCTCGATCAGCCGGTTGAGATCGACCGACGGCGACTGCCAAAGCTCGTCGACATAGCGTTCGGCGAGCTGCTGCAGTTTGCTGCTGAGCATCCGCAGCTTCAGCCGGCGGCCGGCGCGCTCGGTCGGCACGGTGTCGCTGGCGCGCGGCGCCAATGGGTGGCGCGTCCAGTTGAACTCACGCTTCCAGCGCCCGACGGTGCCGGCGCTGACGCCGGTCTTCGCCTCGATCTGCTTGTAGGTCAGCGAGGTCTCCTCGATCAGCCGGCGCACATGGGCGACCTTGGCATTGGTATGCAGCCGCTTGCAGCCCTTCGGACGGCCGCCAGGGACCGGCGGCGGTCCGTCGTCGAGCGTGGCCAGCACCAGCCGGTCGAGGGAGGAGTCGAGCACACGAATGGGGGAGCGAAAAACCGGGAAGGGCATGTTGGGGCTCCGGTCAAAGCAGGGCATCAATCCAATATAAGAATATACTCCTAATTGATGGCAGGGCAAGGGCGACGTCGCCGCGAGCGCTTCTGGAGGAGCCGCGCCCCAGCCCTGACGGGAGATCATTTGGGCAGGCCGCCGTCGCGGCCATCGCCTGCGCCGCGTCCAGATCGTTCGACCGGGAATGTTAACTCTTCCGCGCCGTTCACCGACCCGGGCAAGGGGGCGGCCTCCAGCCTTGGTGTGAGCGGGAAGGCGGACGCACAATTTGCAGCGTTCGCCGCGCCGGCCACCCCGATTCGCAGCGATTCGTCGCCGCTTTGTTCCGCCTGCGTGCCGAACGTTAATCCGAGCCAGGCGGGCTGTCGCAGAGCGGGACACCATCGGCCGTGCTTGGCCCGGTGCCCGGCGCCAAAAACACGAATGCCCGGGACAGGCCCGGGCATTTGAAATTCGATTAGGCAATCAGGCGGGCCGCGTGGCGGCCCGCGGGAACCTGTCAGGTTCCGGCCTTCACCTCTTGGACCGCCTGGGCATAGAACTCGGCCATCTTGGCGCGCAGTTCGGTCTCCGGCAGGGTGATGCCCTTGTCGGTGAGGTCCTTGGTGACCTTGCGCACCACGTCGTTGTCGCCGGCCTCTTCCAGGTCGGCGATCACCACCTCTTTGGCGTAGGCGGCGGCAGCGTCGCCCGACAGGCCGAGCTTCTCGGCGATCCAGAGGCCCAGCAGCTTGTCGCGGCGCGCCTCGGCCTTGAACTTCTGCTCTTCGTCGAGCGCGAACTTCCTCTCGAAGCCTTCTTCGCGCTTGTCGAACGTGGTCATGTCTGTTGTTCCGATCTTGAGCCGGCAGAAGGGCCGGTTTGCGGTGGGCAGGTTCGATGCCTAGATATCCAGAGCCGCCCGTTAAGACAACTGCCACAATGGCGCACAGCGAGGGGTAAAACTCCCGGGCCACCCGGCCGGATCGATTGTATCGGGGGGGCCAATCAGCTAGGTTGCAGCGAGGCTGGGTTCTCGTTCTGTTTCCTATTCCTGGCCTTTCGGCAGCTCCGCCGTGGGCCGCTTTCGTCAGACGGAGCCCACCTCCCGATGGATTTCAACAAAACACGGTACATCCCCATGAGCCGGCGACGTCGCATTTACGAAGGCAAGGCCAAGGTGCTGTATGAAGGTCCGGAACCCGGAACGCTGATTCAGCACTTCAAGGACGACGCCACCGCGTTCAATGCCAAGAAGCACCAAGTGATCGAGGGCAAGGGCGTCCTCAACAACCGGATCTCCGAGTACCTGTTTCAGCACCTCAACGACATCGGGGTCCCGACCCATTTCATCCGCCGCCTCAACATGCGCGAGCAGCTGATCCGCGAAGTCGAGATCGTGCCGCTCGAGGTGGTGGTGCGCAACGTCGCCGCCGGCAGCCTGTCGCAGCGGCTCGGGATCGAAGAGGGCACCCAGCTGCCGCGCTCGATCATCGAGTTCTACTACAAGAACGACCAGCTCAACGACCCGATGGTCTCCGAAGAGCACATCACCGCGTTCGGCTGGGCGACGCCGCAGGAGATCGACGACATCATGGCGCTGGCGATCCGCGTCAATGATTTCCTTACCGGTCTTTTCCTCGGCATCGGCATCCGGCTGGTCGACTTCAAGATGGAGTGCGGCCGGCTGTTCGAAAGCGAGATGATGCGGATCATCGTCGCCGACGAGATCTCGCCGGACAGCTGCCGGCTGTGGGACATCAAGTCGAACGAGAAGCTCGACAAGGACCGCTTCCGCCGCGATCTCGGCGGCCTCTTGGAGGCCTACACCGAAGTCGCCAAGCGCCTCGGCATCCTGATGGAAAACGAGCGCCCGGTCGGCTCCGGCCCGGTGCTGGTGAAGGGCTGAGGCTCACGGCGGCGCGCGCGAGCGCGTTTCCAAGCGACGTCATTCCGGGGCGCGCGCCAGCGCGACCCCGGAATCCAGAAGTTGTTACCAAGAGAGATTCCGGGTTCGCTCGCTTGCGCGAGCGCCCCGGAATGACGGATGGGGCGGAGGCTCTGCCCGGCATGACGAGGGGATCATCGAGGCGACCATGAAGGCACGAGTCACTGTTACCTTGAAGAACGGGATCCTGGATCCGCAAGGCAAGGCGATCGAGGGCGCGCTGAAGTCGCTCGGCGTCGCCGGCATCGCCAGCGTGCGCCAGGGCAAGGTGTTCGACATCGAGCTCGACGGCGCCGCCGACAAGGCCAAGGCCGAAGCCGCCCTCAAGGACGCCGCCGACAAGCTGCTGGCGAACACCGTGATCGAGAATTATGCTATCGAGGTGAAGGGTTAGTCTCCGGAGACTAGGCCATGGCTGACGTGAGCAACGAGTTGATTTTTGAAGTGCTCAAGCAGGTTCAGCAGAGATTGGACAAGGTCGCCCCCAAGGTCGACGAGCTGAAATCTGAAATGAACGCCATGCGCGGCTACCTGATCTCCATGCAGCAGGACGTCCAGAACGTCTATGGAATCCTCGGTCGCTATGACGGCCGGCTCGAACACATCGAGCGTCGTCTCGAATTGAACGACTCGCCGACGATGTCTGCGTGATCATCGCCATCGACGCGATTGTCCACTGCCCCTCCACGCGCTAACGGAAACCGCATGAAATCCGCCGTTCTCGTCTTCCCCGGCATCAATCGCGAGCGCGACATGGCGCGCGCGCTGAAACTCGTCTCCGGCAACGACGCCGCGATGGTGTGGCACGCCGAAACCGAGCTGCCGAAGGGCACTGATCTGGTCGTCGTCCCGGGCGGCTTCTCCTATGGCGATTACTTGCGCTGCGGCGCGATTGCAGCGCGGGCGCCGGTGATGGACGCGGTGCGCAAGTTCGCCGCTGGTGGCGGCCTGGTGCTCGGCGTCTGCAACGGCTTTCAGATCCTGTGCGAGTCCGGCCTGCTGCCGGGCGTGCTGATGCGCAATGCGCGGCTGAAGTTCATCTGCCGCGACGTGCATCTGCGCGTCGAACGCAACGACACCCCGTTCACCCGCGGCTACAAGGCCGGCCAGGTGATCAAGGTGCCGGTGGCGCACGGCGAGGGCAATTACGAAGCCGACGAAGACACCGTGAAGCGGCTCGAGGGCGATGGCCGGGTGCTGTATCGCTACTGCTCGCCGGAAGGCCAAGTCGGCGAGAGCCACAACATCAACGGTGCCGCCGCCTCGATCGCCGGCATCGTCTCTGAGCGCGGCAACGTGCTCGGCATGATGCCGCATCCGGAAAACCACGTCGAAGACATCATGGGCTGCACCGACGGCCGCGGCCTGTTCGCCGGCCTCGCCCAGCACTTCGCCAAGGCGGCGTAAGCGGCGCTTACTTCATCGCCGGCAAGTCTTGTCGCTTGATCGATTGATTGAAGCGGATCTTGGCTGCTCGAGGGCACCAAAGTCCTCATCCTGAGGAGCCCGGCAAAGCCGGGCGTCTCGAAGGATGAGGGGACGCATCGCCTGCGGCACATGGTTCGAGACGGCGCTGCGCGCCTCCTCACCATGAGGGTGTGTCCGTGTCGGGAGCATTCGGAGGCATCGCTCCTGCCATCACGAACAGACTGCTTACACCATCCGCAGCCACAAAAAAGCCCCCGCGAACCGGGGGCTTTTCGTTGCGCGCCGCTGCCGGCGCCGCGCCTCAGCTCTCGCCGAACACCCGCTTGAAGATGGTGTCGACGTGCTTGTGGTGATAGCCGAGGTCGAACTGCTCTTCGATTTCGGCGTCGGTCATGTACTTCCTGACGTCCGGGTCGTTCTTCAGCAGTGTCAGGAAGTCGCCTTCGCCGCGCCACACCGGCATCGCGTTGCGCTGCACCAGTCTGTAGCTCTCCTCGCGGGAGCAGCCCTTCTGGGTCAGTGCGGTGAGCAGCCGCTGAGAGTGAACGAGGCCGCCGAGGCGGTCGAGGTTCTTGGTCATGTTCTCCGGATACACCACCAGCTTCTCGATCACGCCGGCCAAACGATTCAGCGCGAAGTCCAGCGTCACGGTGGCGTCGGGTGCCAGCATCCGCTCGGCCGAGGAGTGCGAGATATCGCGCTCGTGCCACAGCACCACGTTCTCCATCGCCGGCATCACATAGGCGCGCACCATGCGGGCGAGACCGGTGAGATTCTCGGTCAGCACCGGGTTGCGCTTGTGCGGCATCGACGACGAGCCCTTCTGGCCTTCGGAGAAATACTCCTCGGCCTCGAGCACCTCGGTGCGCTGCAGGTGGCGGATCTCGGTGGCGAGCCGCTCCATCGACGACGCGATCACGCCGAGCACCGCGAAGAACATCGCGTGGCGGTCGCGCGGGATGACCTGCGTCGACACCGGCTCGACCGCGAGGCCCATCGCTTTGGCGACGTGCTCTTCGACCCGCGGATCGATATGCGCAAAGGTGCCGACCGAGCCGGAGATCGCGCAGGTCGCGACCTCCTTGCGGGCGGCGACTAGGCGTTCGCGGGCGCGGCTGAATTCGGCATAGGCGTAGGCCATCTTCAGGCCGAACGTCACCGGCTCGGCGTGGATGCCGTGCGAGCGGCCGATCGACGGCGTCATCTTGTGCTCGAGGGCGCGGGCCTTCAGCGCCGCCAGCACGCGGTCGAGGTCGGCCAAGAGGATGTCGGCAGCGCGGGTGAGCTGGACGTTGAAGCAGGTGTCGAGCACGTCCGACGAGGTCATGCCCTGGTGCACGAACCGCGACATCGGGCCGACGAATTCGGCCAGATGGGTCAGGAAGGCGATGACGTCGTGCTTGACCTCGCGCTCGATCTCGTCGATCCGCGCCACGTCGAACGCGGCGTCCTTGCCGCCCTTCCAGATCGCCTCGGCGGCCTCCTTCGGGATCACCCCGAGCGCAGCCTGCGCGTCGGAGGCATGGGCCTCGATCTCGAACCAGATCTTGAAACGGGTCAGCGGCTCCCAAATGGCAGCCATTTCCGGACGGGTATAAC
>NZ_QTKI01000458.1:0-3570 GCF_010820945.1 Rhodopseudomonas sp. BR0C11 | reverse complement strand
GCATGACCGCCTACGAGATGATGCTCTCCGAAAGCCAGGAGCGCATGCTGATGGTGCTGAAGCCGGAGAAGGAAAAGGAAGCCGAAGAGATCTTCAAGAAGTGGGGCCTCGACTTCGCGATCGTCGGCTACACCACGCCGACCAAGCGGTTCGTGGTCAAGCATGGCGGGCAGGTGAAGGCCGACCTGCCGATCAAGGAGCTCGGCGACGAGGCGCCGCTCTACGATCGCCCTTGGACCGAGTCGCCGAAGCTGCCGGTGATCCATGCCCGCGACATCAACGCGCCGATGGGCGCCGCCGAGGCGCTGGAGAAGCTGCTGGCGACGCCGGATCTGTGCAGCAAGCGCTGGGTGTGGGAGCAGTACGACCACGTCATCGGCGGCAACACCGTGCAACGCCCTGGTGGCGACGCCGCGGTGGTGCGCATCGAGGACGGCCCGAAGGGCCTCGCGCTCACCGTCGACGTCACGCCGCGTTACTGCGAGGCCGATCCGTTCGAGGGCGGCAAGCAGGCGGTGGCGGAAGCCTATCGCAACATCACCGCGGTCGGCGGCAAACCGCTGGCGATCACCGACAACCTGAACTTCGGCAATCCGGAGCGGCCCGAGATCATGGGCCAGCTGGTCGGCTGCCTGAAGGGCATCTCGGAAGCCTGTATCGCGCTCGACTCGCCGATCGTCTCCGGCAATGTCTCGCTCTACAACGAGACTTCCGGCCGCGGCATCCTGCCGACCCCGTCGATCGGCGGCGTCGGCGTGCTCGACGACTTCACCAAGTCGGCGACGCTGGCGTTCAAGGCTGAAGGCGAGGCGATCCTGCTGATCGGCGAGACCAAGGGCTGGCTCGGCCAGTCGGTGTACTTGCGTGATATCTGCGGCCGCGAAGAAGGCGCGCCGCCGCCGGTCGATCTGACCTGCGAAAAGCGCCACGGTGACGTTGTGCGCGGCATGATCCACGCCGGCACCGCGACCGCCGTGCACGACCTGTCCGACGGCGGCCTGCTGGTCGCGCTCGCCGAGATGGCGATCGCCGGCAACATCGGCGCCGCGCTCGACGCGCCGCCGGCCGAGATCGTGTCGCACGCCTGGTGGTTCGGTGAGGACCAGGCGCGCTATCTGGTCACGGTGAAGGAATCCGACCTGCTCGCGGTGAAGACCAAGCTGAAGACGATCGGCGTGCCCTGCAACCAGATCGGCGTCACCGGCGGCCACGCGCTGAAGATCGAAGGCGAGCGCACCGTCGACATCAAGGCGCTGCGACACGCTCACGAGCATTGGCTGCCGGACTATATGGCGGGGAAGAACTAAGCGCCTTCAAGGCCCTCGCCGTCATTGTGAGGAGCAACGCGACGCAGCAATCCAGCTCCATGCACTGCGCTGGATTGCTTCGCTTCGCTCGCAATGACGGGGTTTGTTTTCGATGTCATTCCGGGGCGCTCGCGCGGAGAGCGAACCCAGACTCTCAGCCCCGTCCGATCACCCTCCATCGTCATTCCGGGATGCGCTGCGTAGCAGCGCAGGCCCGGAATCTATAACCCCTGGACTCGCGGACGCGCACGGCAGGCGACGCCGTGCGCGAGCAACAGATTCGGTGGTTATGGATTCCGGGCTCGCGAGCTGCGCTCGCGCCCCGGAATGACGGATGAGGGGCCTCACAGCACCCGATATGCGCCTGGAATCTTCCGGAGCAGGTAGGTCGTGGCCCAGCTCAGCAGCAGGCCGAGGGTGAATACGATGGCGGCTTTGACGATCGCCGGCAGGTCGTAGTCGTACAGCCAGTATTGCAGCCACAGCATGTAGGCGTAGTGCACCAGGAAGATGCCGTAGGCATCGTGCTGCAACGGATCGAGCAGGCTCCAGCCGCCGCGGCGGAAGCGCAAAAATACGGCGAGGATCGCAAAGATGATCGCGGCGCTGAACGCGGTGAGGGCGACGCTGTAGCTCGCCTCGTACCACATCGGCAGGTCGTCCGGATTGTCGAGGATGCCGCGCTTGATGCCGATCAGGCCCCACATCCCGAGATACGGCACCAGCGCCACCAGCAGCCAAATCCACCATTGCTGCGCCAGCTTGCCACCGGCACCGAGCACGCTCTGCTCGGGATGGCAGGCGCCGATGCCGGCACCGATGAAGAAGTAGGCGGTGTACAGCAGTACGCGGCTGGCCTGCACCGCGAACGGTCCCCATTCGAACCAATAGGTCGAGGTGTAGTACAGCCGCGACGGCACGTAGAGGATCGCGGTAACCAGGAACACGGCGCCGATGAACAGCGCCGGCGATTTGTAGCCGAGCTTGGCCAGATGATTGATCGGATCGAGCGAATGCCGCGAAATCCGGTACAGCCCGCCGCCGATCACGCTGAAGATGAACAGCACCCACAGAAACCACAACGGTCCGCTCGGCCACGGGCCGACCGTGATCATGTTCTCGTAGAATTTGGCGAAGGTCTCGGTCGGGTCGGCGCGTAGCGCCAGCGCGTAGTAGGCGATCGGGATCACGGTGAAGGCTGCGATCACGAACGGGATGCCGAGCCGGATCAGCCGGTCGCGCGCCAGCGAGCCGAATTTCGGCCGGTGGTCGAGGCTGGGCCACAAGAACAGCCCCGACAGCATGAAGAACATCGCCATGAAGAAGCTGTCGGTGGCGAGCACGATGCAGTCGAAGCCGATGAACGACGACGGATCGGTGTGACCGAAATAGGTGTAGGGGATCACCGAATGGTGGATCAGCACCAGGATGGTGAGGAAGGTCCGGGTCCGGTCGAGGGACAGGTCGCGCACATGCGAAGCTGCGTGCGCGGTCATGCCGCCGGTGGTGGGATAGGTTACAGTCACGACAAGAGCCCCGCGCGATGCCGCCGGTGAATTACGATACTGCGCAATAGCTGAATCGCCTCTTCGGCGAATTGCTAGGGTTTGAATTCTTCGATTTGAACCTTTTGCGGATAGAAAGCCAGATAGCCGGCGATCTCCGCCATCGCCGGAAACGGCTCCTCATAGCTCCACACCGCATTGGGCTGCGGCTCGCCCCCGGCCACGATGCTGAAATAGCTGGCATCGCCCTTATAGGGGCAGTGTGTGACACGCGTGGTCTTCTCCAGCAGGCTCATGTCCGCGTCTTCCCGCGGAATGTACTGCACCGGCGGATAGCTCGCCTCCTGCAGCGTCAGCGCCCGGCGGGTCTCGGCGATCACCTTGCCGTCCGCGCTGACCCGGACGCCGTTCGGATTTGCCGTGATCGTGATCGGATGATCGGGGCCGGGGAGCTTCATGGGCGGACCTCAGGGTGCGTTTCGGACCGGCGTCGCAGTCACCTCGCCGCGATGTACCGGCGTGGTGGCTTTGAAAGGGACGCACTGCCATATAGGATGGCGGTGCAAGATTGCCACCGCGCGCCCCGCGCCGGCGGCCGCGACGATCTGGAGGATGACCGAATGCCGATGGATGCCCGCGACATCGAGGCCATGATCAAGGCCGCGATTCCCGACGCGGAGGTGACGATTCGCGACCTCGCCGGTGACGGCGATCATTACGCCGCGACCGTGATTTCGGAGTCCTTCCGGGGCAAGTCG
>NZ_QTKI01000457.1:0-3575 GCF_010820945.1 Rhodopseudomonas sp. BR0C11 | reverse complement strand
GCCGAGGGTGCGTTCGAAGGCGTCGGCGGCGCGATCCGCCCGGATTGGAGCAAGGCGCGCTGACGCGCCTTGCTGTGGGACGGCTTCAGAACTTCTGCGCCAGGCCGACATAGAAGCCGCGCCGCGGACCGTATTGCGGCGCGAACACGCCGATCCCCGAGCCGTCGCGGATTTCGTACACGCTGTCGAACAGGTTGACGACGTCGAACCGCACCGTGGTCGGCTTGGTGGCGCTCACCAGATAGAAGTCGTGCGATACGCCGAGATTGACCTGGGTGTAGGGCGGCAGCGAGCCGATATTGGCGAAGCCTGAGCGCAGCCCGCTGCCATAGATCATCGACGCGCTGAAACTGGTATCGTGCCAGCGATATGACGCGCCGGCCGACGCCGTCATCAGCTGCGCGTGGTCGGTGTAGATGTAGTTGTTGGCGATGTAGGCGAGCTCGTCCGGATCGAATAGATACTGGTTGGAGACGACCTTGGTGGCGATCTGCCGGGCCAGCGCCAGATTGCCGTAGATCCGGAAGTTGCCGCTGGTGTACGCGCCCTTGAACTCGATGCCGACATTCTCGGCGCGGTCGTAGTTGAACGCCGACAGCACATAGGCGGCGCCGAACTGGCCGTCGTCGAGCAGATCGCGCGCGGTCTTGTAGTAGGTGTCGATGCCGACTTCGAGGCCGGGCAGCAGCTTCTGCGTGACGCCGACATCGAACACGTTCGAGCGTTCAGGCAGCACCGGGCTGCTCGCGTTGACGGCGGGCTGCTGCGTGGTGTTCTGCACCAGCGCCAGATTGGTGGGCGCCGCCAGCACCTGCGCGGGCGGCGTGAAGTTGCGTGAATAGCCGGCATGGAAGGTGGTGTCCTCGAACGGCTTCCAGGTCAGGCTGATGCGCGGGCTGAGCTGGTTGGCGCTCGTGTATTCGTTCATCTGGTCGAACCGCAGGCCGGAGTTCAGCGTCACCGTGTTGGTGACCCGCCATTCGTCCTGCAGGTAGGTGCTGAACAGCCAGCCGAGCTTGCTGCTGGAGTCGACGACACCGGTCGGCGCATCGAGCGGATTGCCGCTGTCGTCGAGCGGCAGCACCACCGAGGAGTTGGTCACCTGGCTTTGCTCGGCAGTGACCTGGAAGCCGCCGCGCAGCGTATGCGCATCGCTGAGCCGGTACGAGCCGTCGGCCTGAATGCCGTTGGCGACGCTCTTGCGATAGACGTCCGAGGCGACGCCGTTGAACACCAGATCGCCGATCGTGTCGGGCGTGAAGTGCAGCGTGCTATAGCGCGAGAAGGCCGAGAGCTGCAGGTCGAAGCCGTTGATCGACTTCTGCAGCGCCAGCACGCCGAAGCCGTTGCGCTCGCGCTGGGTTTCGTTGAGCAGCGCCGAGTCGAAGTTCGACACGCCGAACGCGGTGAAGCCCGGCGTCTGGCCCGGGTTGTTGGGGATCTGGTAGTTGTTGGCCGAACCGCCGCCGATGAAGGTCAGGCGCGTCGATTCGTCGATCACGGTCGACAGATAGGCGAAGCCTCTACCCTGCTGAGAATCGTCGTGGATCGCGTTCGGCGAGGAGGTCGGGTTCTCCAGCCCAAGGCCCGTTCCGAAGTAACGGCCGGAGACGAAGTACTGGGTGTTGCCGGCCGTGCCGCCATATTCGACGCTCGGCGTGATGGTCTGGCGGCTGCCGCCATAGACGCTGACGGTGCCGCTGTTGTTGAAGGCGTCGGTGCGCGTGGTGATGTCGACGACCCCGGCGGTGCGCAGGCCGTATTGCGCCGGCAGAGCGCCGGTGAGCAGCGTCAGTCGCCCGACCAGCGAGGTGTCGAGCATCTGGCCGAAGCCGCTGACACCGTCGGGCAACGCGATGCCGTTGATGCGGTACTGCACATTGGCGTGCTCGTTGCGGACGTGCAGATCGCCGCTGGCGGCGGAGTCCTGCGATACGCCCGGCGCCTGCAGCAGCACCTTGTCGAGCGTCGCATTGGCGCCCTGCGGCAGCGCCAGGATGGCCTCGTGATTGACGTCGAAGGCGCTGGCGCCATTCGGCGCGAAGATCGCCTGCCGCGCAGCGTCGAAGCCGGCATGTTTGGCCGCGACGGCCTGTGCCGCGGTTTGCGCCGGCGTTTGGGCGTCGTGCTGCGGGGAGGCGGTCGCCGCTCCGCGGCGCGCCCGGGCTGCGGTTTGAGTCTTCGGACGCCGAGCCGGGTGGGGCGCACGCTGCGGCTGGATCACGTCGATTTCCGGAAGCGGTGTCGCGCCGCGGCTGGCCGGCGCCGCGCTCTGCGCCAGACCGGGTGAACTCAGAGCGGCTAACAGCAGCGTGGCTGAGCTCGACGCCGCAAGGCCGCGTTTGAAGTGACAAAGCATGTGGGTCTCCTCGAAGCCATGCGGGCGCGGGCGACGCTGATCGTCGCCGCTGGGTGCGGGCGATGGCTTGCCGTCGACGGTCGACGGGCTTGGCTGACATCGAGACCGCGCGGCATGGCGCGATCTCTGGCTCACAGGGATCGATGTCAGCAGGCGGGAGGAGCGCGGGGATTGAAGGCGGTGCGGATCCCGCCGGACCGGATCAGAACGAGATTCGGGACGCGATGCACGAGCGCGGTGGCCTGCCGCAGCGGCAACGAGGGCGACGATGCGTCGAGCATCGCATCCGCCATCGCCATCACGGCGCAGACAGTACAGCCGTCGGCGTCGTCGTCGGACTGAGGATCACCGTTGGGCGCAGCCGGATCGGCGGCCGTGAGCGCGAGCACGACCGACTGAGTGACGATCTGGTGGAAGTGACCGAACGCCACGACGAAGTGCAGCGCCAGCGCAACCAGCGCCAGCCGCGTTCCCAGTCGGATATGCGTCCGCACCCAGTTCATCGTTTCATCCGAGTCCGGCGGCGTGTTTTCGCGGGCCGGCTTTTCTGTTCGTCATTCCGGGGCGCGAGCAAAGCTCGCGAACCCGGAATCTCTCTTTGCTACAACTTCTGGATTCCGGGTTCGCTCGCTGCGCGAGCGCCCCGGAATGACGTCGTGGGGAGCTCCCGCGCGCCCATGGCTGCTCAGAACTTCAGGTTCGCGAACGCCCGCACGCCGATGCCGGGCATCAGCACGTTGTCCTTGCTGTAGGACGTCGCGATCCGGATGTCTTCGTTGAGCAGATTGTTGCCGACGATGCCGACCAGCATCTCGCGCGCGCCCCAGGCGTTGGGATCGAGCTTGGTCCGGTAGCTGACTTCAGCCTTCAGCAGGTTGTAGCCGGGCGTCGTCGTTTCGGCGATCGGCGCCACGTCGTTCTGCGCGAAGGCGTGCAGCAGGTTGACCTTCATCAGCCAGTTGGCGTCGCGCCAGAACAGGCCGCCGCCGACCCGCATCGGCGGAATTCGCGGCACGTTGGTGCCGTCCGCGAAGGTCGCCCGCACGATGTCGAACTGGTTCTCGATGCCGAAGGTGCCGCCATAGAGCTGGGCGACGTCGAGCTGACTCTGGAATTCGCCGCCCTTGAAGGTGGAGTCACGCTGCGAGTAGATCGCCTGGTTCAATTCCAGCGTGCCGGTGCCTGGATCGACGCAGGAGGCGTCGTCGCAAGTGCT
>NZ_QTKI01000456.1:0-3580 GCF_010820945.1 Rhodopseudomonas sp. BR0C11 | reverse complement strand
CGCCGGCGTGATCACGGCGATCTTGGCGTTCGGTTTGTTGGCGAGAATCCACTTCGCGTAGATCCGGCCCTCGGTTTTGTAGGTCGGCTGCGAGCCTGTGCTCCACGGGAAATGCGCGGCGTCGTTCCAGCGGCTCGCGCCGCTGAACGGCAGCAGCTGCGGGACCTTCTTGATGTTGAGATACTTCTGGACCGCGATGTTCGGCCCGGTGCCGAGGATCGAGAACATCGCCAGCACTTCGTCGCTTTCCACCAGGCGGCGAACCTGCTCCACCGTTTTCGACGGCGAGTAAGCATCGTCGAGGCTGAGCAGCTCGACCTTGCGGCCGTTGATGCCGCCCTTGTCGTTCAGCATCTTGAAGTAAGCGGCCTCGGCCCGCCCGATCGTCGAATAGGCCGACGCCGGTCCCGAATACGGCATGGTCTGGCCGAGCTTGATCAGGCTGTCGCTGGCGCCGGGATCGTAGCTGCCGCCGGCGAACGCGGGGCCGGCGCTAAGCACTGCGAGCAGAGCAGCGGCGGCGATCGGTGTGTGCCGAAACAATTGCATGCGGGGTCTTCCTCCTTGGTCCGGCCGCATCGTCTTGTCGCGATGCTGTCCGGTCTTCGCTCCCTCGCGGCGTTGCGACCGCGTTCGCACTGCGTGGTGCAGGCGCCTGTTATGGGTGAGCGCACGGCTCACCGGTTGATGAAAAACATACATCCTTCGCCCGCGCTGAGGCGTGCGATCCCGTACGCATCTGCATGCGAATTTCGCAGGCTCGGAAAGCATGCGAGCATTTGCCAATCAGGGAGCGCGCGGCCGTACGTAGACGTCGTAGCGGACGGTCTTGCCGGCGATCTGATGCGAGGGCTTGCGCGCGGCCGGTGGCGCGGCGGCGCGAAGCGGCCATTTCAGCACCACGCGGCCGCAGTCGGCCGACAGCGCTGCAGCCAACAGCTCGCCGACGTCCGGATCGGCGCCGACCAGATCGCGCAGCAGCCGCATCTCCTGCTTCACCAGCGCGGTCTTGGTTCGCGGCGGATGCATCGGATCGATGGTGATGACGTCGGCCTGCAGCGTCGGCAGCAGCACCCGGGCATCGCCAAGCAGCAGCGTCATTCGGCCGATGATCGCTGCGAGCTCGTCGCTCTCGCTGCGTGCGGCTTCGAGCGCTTCGGCCAGCAGCGCGTGCACTTCCGGCACCCGCTCGATCAGCGTCACCGTCGCGCCCATCGAGGCGAGCAGGAAGGCGTCGCGGCCGAGGCCAGCGGTGGCGTCGATCACATGCAGCGGACGGGTCGGCGACACGCCGGTGGCCTTGAGCAGCGCGTGGCTGCGCCCGGCCTGGGTGCGAAATCGATAGCCGACCGCGCCGCCGACGAAGTCGACGGCAGGCGCGGTCCGGGCCGGTTCGGCCATAGTGCCTTATTGCAGGCTGAGCGCGACGAAGCGCAGCTCGCCGGAGCCATTGGCGACCAGCAGCAGCACGGACTTCTTGCCGTCCTTCTTGAGCTGGTCAATCCGCTTCTTGATGTCGGCGGCACTGCCGACCGACTCCTGGGCCACCTCGACGATCACGTCACCGGCCGACAGCCGCTTCTCGGCCGCGTCCGAACCATCGTCGACGCCGGTCACCAGCACGCCCTTGACGCTGTCCTTGATCTTGTAGCGGCCGCGCAGGTCCTTCGACAGCGCGGCGAGATCGAGGCCCAGCACCTTCTGGGTCACCGGCTTCTCCGGCTCGGGCTGCGACTTCGCCGAAGCCGGCTGCGGCTTGGCATCGTCGTCGAGCCGGCCGAGCGTGACCTGCTTGGTCTCTTCCTTGCCCTTGCGGATCAGGACGACATCGACGGTCTTGCCGACCGCGGTGTCGGCGACGATGCGCGACAGGTCCTTCGGCTCCTTGATGTCCTTGCCGTCGAACTTCACCACCACGTCGCCCGGCTCGATGCCGGCCGGCTTGGCCGGGCCCTTGTCGTCGACGCCGGCGACCAGCGCGCCGCGCGCCGGTTTGATGCTCAGGCTCTCGGCGATCTCGTCGGTGACCTGCTGAATGCGGACGCCGAGCCAGCCGCGGCGCAGTTCGCCGAACTGACGGAGCTGATCGACCACCGGCACCACGGTCTTCGACGGCACGGCAAAGCCGATGCCGATCGAGCCGCCCGACGGCGAGATGATCAGAGTGTTCACGCCGATGACTTCGCCGGCGAGGTTGAACAGCGGGCCGCCGGAGTTGCCACGATTGATCGCGGCGTCGGTCTGGATGTAGCTGTCATACGGGCCGGAGTTGATGTCGCGGTTGCGCGCCGAGACGATGCCGGCCGTCACGGTGCCGCCGAGCGAGAACGGGTTGCCGATCGCGATCACCCATTCGCCCAGCCGCAGCTTGTCGCTGTCGCCGAACTTCACCGCGGTCAGCGTCTTGCCCGCCGGCGGCTTGAACTTCAGCACCGCAAGGTCGGTCTTCTTGTCGACGCCGACCAACTCCGCCTTGATCTTGGTGCCGTCGTTGAGGATCACGTTGATCTCGTCGGAATCGGCGATGACGTGATTGTTGGTGACGACCACGCCGGCCGGATCGATGATGAAGCCGGAGCCGAGCGAATTGGTCTTGCGCGGGCCGCCGCCCTTTTCGCCGCGGCGGTTCTTGAAGAAGTCCTCGAAGAACTCCTCGAACGGCGAGCCCGGCGGCAATTGCGGCGCGGCTCCGCCCTTGCTCTCGCCCGCCCCCTTGGCGTCGACCGTCTGGGTGGTGGAGATGTTGACCACCGCATCGATCACCTTCTCGGCGACATCGGCGATCCCTTCGGGGCCGCGGGCGGAGGCTGGCGCCGGGCCGACGATCACCGCCGCGCCGAGGCACAGCGCGGCGAACAGCGGCCTGATCCGCAAGGGCCTGATCCGGGAACTAAGGGCGATCGCAGCGGGCATGGTCGAATCATCTCCTGGCGTGCGCAAAACGAAGCGCAGTCGCGTGAACACTGCGCCCGATCCTGGGACCGGCGCAAGCATCGGTGGTGAACGAAGCTACCCTATCCGCGCCACTGATTGCGGCGAAAACCAGCGTCAAACCCGATGTCGTGGTTGAAAACGTCGTGACAGCATTCCGGCACCGTCACCGGCGCGGCAACGCCGAATGCGCTTTAGTGCCGGACCAGCCAGATCAGCAGCAGGCCGCCGACCGCGGAGCCGATGCCGACCGCACGCAGCACATTGTCCGGAGTTTCCAGCGCGCTCTTCATCGCCCGCCGCATCCAATTCGGGCTGGCAGCGAAGATCAGGCCTTCCAGAACAAACAGCAATCCCACGCCGATGAGGAGGTCGGCGAACGCGAAAGACCTCATGCGACAGCTTCCTCCTGGCCGGCGCGCGGCCCTTGTTGTCCCAGCGCAGCTCAGCGCGCGCCGCTGTTGATCGGCCTGTTCTAGAGCAATTCCGCGTCCGATTGAAATCCAACTGCGGCTCTACAGAGTTGTTTTGTCGCGCCTTCTGACCGGAGCCTTAACCGGCCATAGCAGGCGAAGGATAAGGCCAAAAGCAAAACGGGCCGCTGGTGGGCGGCCCGTCGCAATATCGTGGTTCCGGTTTAGCGCGGTGC
>NZ_QTKI01000455.1:0-3585 GCF_010820945.1 Rhodopseudomonas sp. BR0C11 | reverse complement strand
ATCCAGGCGCGGTCGCCGAGGCGATCCGGATGACCGCGACACCGCGGGGCGCGCTCGGCGGATCCGATTACCCGGCGACCTGGACCGGCCGCAAGAGCCTGGAGACCGCCGCCGCCTACCTGACGGGGCGCTACGAGAGCGCCTACGCGTCCAGCCTGTTTGAAACCTGGTATCGCGCCCGGGCGGGCGCGACCCGGTCGGATCACGCCGCGTTTCGTCCGCGGGCGTGATCCTGCCACCACGCTTCCAGCGCATCCGCCTCCGGCGGCAGCGACACCGACAGCCCCTGGGCGAAATCGTTCCAGACGTCCTCGGCCTTCGGCGTCACCACGCACGCCACCGGCACGCCGGCCGCGATCGCCGCCTGGAACGCCGACATCAACCCGCCGCGCACCGCCTCCTGGCCGCCGAACCGGCTCAGCACCACCAGCGCCGGCTTGCGCGCCACCGCGCGTTCGACCGCCCCGGCCGCCAAAGCCAGCGACGACGAATTGAGATTGCAGGCCTGCGATCCCGAGCCGAGATCCTGATGCATCGCATAGCGGTCGCCGGTCGCGATATCGATCAGCTCGCTGCGGCATTCGCAGCCTTCGTGACCGCCACCATGGCCTTCACCGTGACCATGCCCGTGTCCCTGATGGCCGCGGCCGGTATCTTCCGGCGGCACGATCACGCCGACGACATCGATGCCCTCGGCCTTGCGCCGTAGTGCAAACGCGGTGAGCACGTCGGCGGCCGGCGTCCCCGGGCCGCCGCGCAGCGCCGCGATCGGCATCAGTTGGTTGCTTTCGAACGACATTGTCGATTCTCCTCCATGAGATACGGACGTACGTCGTCGCTGACCCGACACGACTGGTAGTCGCGTAGTCGCCAGCGCCGCCGTTGCAGCGATCAGCAAGGAGAATGCGAAGTTCGTGCCGGCTCGCGGCACGTCATCGCCGCCAACTACGCGTGGCCGTCGCGTCCAGGCGCGAGCGCGACGCCCTTGATCTGCGCATACACGTCGACACCTTCGGCGAGCCGGAGCAGATCCCATGACCGTCGGCTGAGCCGCGCCAACAGCCGGCCGCCATGACCTTCGCGGCCGAGCGCCAGCACCACCAGCATCTCGTTGGCGCCGACCGGCGAAGTGGTGACGATCCGTGCCGCCACCGCGTTGAGGATCGAGCTCGCTTGCGGCAGCTCTCGCGCCAGGCTGACGTCGCTGGCGGCGATCCGAACCCGGCGGAGCTCGCCGCTCGCCGCCGGCGCCGACGGCACCAGCAGCCGCCCGCCGTCGATCTGCAGCGTCACCAGACCATAGTTGGAATCGTAGCTTTCGACCTCGGCGTCGAAATTCACCGCGGCGTCGCGTGCAATCGCCAGCGGCAGCTTCGGATCGCTCTGCAGCTCGGCGAGCGGCCCGACCGCCAGCACCTTGCCGGCCTGCATCAGCACCAGATGATCGGCGAGCCGTTCGATCTCGGTGATGTCGTGACTGACATAGACCACCGGCAGCGACAGCCGCGCATGCAGCCGCTCCAGGAACGGCAGGATCTCGTCCTTGGTGAGCCGGTCGAGCGCCGACAGCGGCTCGTCCATCAGCAAGAGTTTCGGCTGCGACAGCAGCGCCCGTCCGATCGCGACGCGCTGACGCTCGCCGCCCGACAGATTGCGCGGCGAGCGTTCCAGCAGCTTCGCTAGGCCCAGCAGTTCGATCACTTCGTCGAACTCGACCGCATCGGCATGGGTCTTAACCGACTCATGCGGCGCGCCGTACAGCAGGTTGGCTCTTACCGAGAGATGCTGAAAAAGGCTGGCTTCCTGAAACACGTAGCCGATCGGGCGATGATGCGGCTTCAGGAACGTCGTATCGTCCTGCCACACCTCGCCGCTGACTTCGCAGTTACTTCCGGGCAGATGCTGCAGCCCGGCGAGGCAGCGCAGCACGCTGGACTTGCCGCAGCCGGAGGGCCCGAACAGGCCGGTGATTCCGGTGGCCGGCACCGTGAAGGCGGCATCCAGATTGAAGCCGCCGAGCCGGCCGCGAAACGCCGCCCGAATGGTGGGGGGTGACAGCGCCCTCATGCCCGGATCCGTGCGGTTCGTTTTTCCAGCATCATCATGGTGAGGATCACCACGAAGGCGAATGCCGCCATGCCGCCGGCCAGGATGTTGGCCTCACGCCACTGCGAGGTCTCGACGTAATCGTAGATCGCCACCGACAGCACTTTGGTGCTGCCCGGAATGTTGCCGCCGATCATCAGCACGATGCCGAACTCGCCGACGGTGTGGGCGAAGCCGAGCACCGCGCCGGCCAGAAAGCCCGGCCGCGCCAGCGGTACCGCCACCGTCCAGAATGCCTTCAGCGGCGAGGCGCGCAGCGTCGCCGCGACTTCCAGCGGACGATCGCCGATCGCATCGAACGCATTGCGGATCGGCTGCACCACGAACGGCATCGAATAGATCACCGAGCCGAACACCAGGCCGCCGAAGGTGAACGCCACGGTGCGGCCGCCCCACAGCGACGCCAGCGCGCCGCCCGGCCCGTCCGGCCCCATCAGCACCAACAGATAAAACCCGAGCACGGTCGGCGGCAGCACCAGCGGCAGCGCCACCACCGCCGCGACGCCTTCCTTCCACCACGCCCTGGAGCGCGCCAGCCACCACGCGATCGGCGTGCCGACGATCAGCAGGATCACCGTGGTAATCGCCGCCAGCTCGATGGTGAGCCAGACCGGCTGCCAGATGTCGGGGGGAAGGCTATGCATACGTCCTCAGGACTGAGGTGGTGAAGGAAGCGAGGCCTTCCTCCGTCATTGCGAGCGAAGCGAAGCAATCCATGCGGCGAGCACCAAGCTGGATTGCTTCGTCGCTACGCTCCTCGCAATGACGGAGAGGCTTCAGCATGAGAACGTCAGCTCGCCTTCGGCGTGGTGACTTCGTACCCGAACTTCTCGATGATGGCGCGCGACTCCGGGCCCTTGAGGAAGTCGAGGAACGCCTTGGCGGCGGCGTTGGCTTCGCCCTTCTTCAGCAGCACCGCGTCCTGGGTGATCGGCTTGTACAGGTTCTGCGGCACCATCCAGCGCGAGCCGTCCTTGTCGCCGATCACCTGCGACAGCGCCACGAAGCCGATCTCGGCGTTGCCGGTCTGCACGAACTGATAGGCCTGGGTGATGTTGGCGCCTTCGACCAGCTTCGGCTTGAGGTCGTCGTACAGCTTCAGCGCCTGCATGGTCTCGACCGCGGCGGCGCCGTAGGGCGCGGCGGCCGGATTGCAGATCGACACCTTGGCGATCGACGCCTGCTTCAGGGTCTCTTCGCCCTTCACCACGCCCGGCGACTTGCTCCACAGCACCAGCTTGCCGACCGCGTAGGTGAACACGCTGTCCTTCACGCCGAGACCTTCTTCGGCGAGCTTCTTCGGCCGCGCCGAGTCGGCCGACAGGAATACTTCGAACGGCGCGTCCTGGGTGATCTGGGTGTAGAACTGACCGCTGGCGCCGAACGACAGCACCACCTCGTGCCCGGTCTTGGCCTTGAACGCCGCGGCGATCCCCTTCACCGGCCCGGTGAAATTCGCCGCGGCCGCGACCTTGGCGG
>NZ_QTKI01000454.1:0-3587 GCF_010820945.1 Rhodopseudomonas sp. BR0C11 | reverse complement strand
GTGTTGAACTGCACCGACAGCTTGCGGTCGGTCAGCGTCGACGCCACCCGCACGTCGGACGGGACTTCGAACACGTAGCGCACGAAGGTCGGCTGCACCGAGGTCCGCACCCGGATCGGTGGCCGCTTCTTCACTTCGGCGGTGGCACGCTGCGCCTTCAGCGCGCGCTCGGCCGCGCGGGCACGTTCGGCCAGTTCCTTCACGACGTCTTGCGGCAGTCCGGGCGGCGCGCCGGTCCAATTTTCTGGCAGCAGGTCGACGAACAACCGTTCGCCGGCCGCCATCGCGTTGACAGTGAGCTTCCGCGTCAGGGCCAGACGCAGCGCATAGCCGTCCGGATCAAGCCGCGCAGAGCCGATATAGCCGGGCGCGGAATCGGCGAGCTTGTCGACCGGAATATCGATCGGCCGCTTGAAGCGGATCACCACGATCAGACCCGCAGTGGCGACGTCGGAGTCGACGTCCTCGGCCATCTTCAGCAGCAGCCGGCCGTATCCGCCCTTTGCTTCGAAGCTGGCTTCGCCGCGCACTTGCGCGGCCGCGGGCGCAATGGTCAGCGCGGCTGCGATCAGCAGCAGCAAGCCGGCAAGGCAGAGTCGTGCGACGCGCCCGACGAGCGCCTGTGACCAAACTCCAGCGGCAGCCATCCGCGCCATCCGTCGTGTCTTTCAGTCAACGACTCTGTCGTCTGCCGGTCCTAGGCGGCTTCGCCGCCAACAAAGATACTACGCTTCACGCATGCGCGTCGGCGCGGCGGAAGCGCGCAGAACCGCAGCCTGCCCCACTAGGGCACAAAAGCCGTTAACGGTGGTTTAACCATCGTCGACTGCGGCAGGCTCCCCCTGCTTCGGCACGGCATCGCGTCACAATCAGAGATTTAGATTGTCGAGGTAAACACGTTTTTGATAGTGATGCAGAAGGCGGGGAGCGCAACCGCCCGAACCATCCTTTGTGTGACCGCGATCGCCGTGCCCTTCCCGCCCGCCGTTGTCGGCCGTCCTGACGGACGCCGCACGACGCGTCGACGCTTCGGATCGGCTCGCGCCACCGAGGAACCACGGACGATCAAAGCTGCGCCCGCCGCCGATCTGGCGCGCGGATACGCCACTGGGAATTGGACTGACGACCGCCATGCTGCTGAAGGGTCTCTACAAGGTGGAATTCGAAACGCCGCGGCGCAAAGCGGTCGGCGTGATCTTCGCATCCGATGGCCGTCTGCACGGCGGCAGTTCAGCATTCGCCTATATCGGCGCCTACGAACAGAACGGCCAGACCATCCATGGCACCATCACGGCGCGCCGGCACACCAGCGATCCGGCGATCCAGTCAGTGTTCGGCGTCGATGAGGTGCGGGTCGACTTCCACGGCTCGACGATCGGCGACTACGCGCAGGTCGAAGGCATGGCGGCGGAAGCCCCGTCGCTCGGCTTCAAGGCGCTGCTGACCCGGATCAGCAGCTGAGCTAAGCGCAGTTGATCACTGCCGCGGCGTCGGGCGGCCTTCGATCTTCGGCAGCACCGCGACCGATGCGGACACCGACGCCTTCCCGGTGGCGCGCCGCGCCATTTCGACAGTGAGCTTTTCGGCGGCTTCGGCCGACATCAGGCCGAGGATGTCGGACATCTTTCGCGGCGCGATCTGGGTGGCAATCTCGATCAGCACCGGCATTTCCAGACGATCGAAGATCTTCGCCGCATCCTTCGGCTTCATCGACTCGTACATCGTGACGATGCCCTTGAAGCGCGCCGCTTCGGCTTCCGATTTCTCTTCGGTTGCCTTGCCGATCTGGCCCTCGGTCTCCTTCATCTCCTGGACCTTGGACTCGATCCGCTTCTCAGCAGCCTTGAGCAGGCTCTCCCTGATCTCGACTTCGCGGGCACGCGCTTCGAGCTCCTGGCGGCGCGCCTGCAGCCGCTCGAGGATCGCGCGTTCGGATGGAGAAATTGCCGGGGTCTCGGGCTCGGTGTCGGCCGGCTTGGTCTGTTCCGGCGGCGCGACCGCTGGCTTTTCTTCTTCTTTCTTCTTCGGCTCGCCATGCACCGAGCCGGTGATATCGGGATCGATCGGCTTCCGTCCGGGGAAGTTCAGGTTCTCCTGAGCCCATGACGGCTTGGTCGCGTTCGGATCGTAATCGAACACGTAGCCGCCATCGAGCACCAGTCCGGCGATCTTCAGCACAGCGAGGCCGAAGACCGCGACCAGAACAACCGGAAGGATGCGGATATCCCGAAGTGCGTTCATGCAGCCAAGCCGTTATGTCGCCTGCGTTCCGCAAAAGCCTGCGCCGCGGCCGCATTGGCCTGCGCCGCCGACACCGCCGCCGCCGGCTGCTCGCCGCCGGGGCGCGCCGCCGCGACGATCTTCGACAGGCGCCGCAGCACGTTGTCGCCCTCGCCGAGCTGTTTCTTGAGCTGGTCGGACAGCGCGGAGGCCGCAGCGATGTCACGACCGAGGTTTTCGTTGACCTCCCGCACCGTGAGCTTGAGGCCGCCAATCGCCCGCTCGGCGATCTCGGTGACGGTGATCAGCTCGCCGATCGTCGCCTTCAGCGATTGCTCGTCGGCCTTCAGCCGCAGCAGGCGTTTGTTGAGCAGCCAACAATAACCGACGGTGACGAGGAGCAGCACGGCGACCAGGCTTTCGATCACGATTGCGAAAATGTGGCTCATTGTGCCTCCATCATTTTGCTCTGCTCGTCGGTACGTTCGAACATGGCGTAGGTGGTGAGCGGCTTGCGCAGCGGTTTGGTGACGCGAATGGCGACGCGGTCGCCGACCCGGCCCATCCGGCCTTCGGTGAGCACGACGCTACCGCAGCGCACTGCTACGGTGGCATCGGCGCGCAGCTCCAGCGGAAGGGTGTCGCCGACCTGCAGCGCCATCAGTTGCCGCAGCGGCAGTTCGGCTTCGTAAAGCACGGCATCGACCGAAATATCCGCCTGGACGATCTCGGTGGCGAGGTGGCCTTCCCAGACCTGATCACGGCCGAATTTTTCGCCCATGAACATCTGCATCAGCACGCCGCGGATCGGTTCGATCGTGGCGTATGGCAGCAGCAGCTCGATATTGCCGCCGCGGTCTTCCATGTCGATGTGCAGACGGACCAGGATCGCGGCGTTAGCGGGCCGGCTGATCGCGGCGAAGCGCGGATTGGTCTCGAGCCGATCGATGCTGAACGACACCGGCGACAGCGGCCGGAACGCCTGTTCGGCGTCGGCGAGCACGACCTCGAGCAGCCGCTTCACCAGATTGGTTTCGATCGTAGTGTAGGGCCGGCCTTCGATGCGCAGCGCGGCCTGGCCCCGGCGACCGCCGAGCAGCACGTCGATCATCGAATAGATCAGGCTGGAGTCGACGGTGGCGAGTCCGAAGTTCTGCCACTCCTCGGCCTTGAACACGCACAGCACCGCCGGCAACGGGATCGAGTTCATGTAGTCGCCGAACCGAACCGAGGTGATGCGGTCGAGCGAGACTTCGACGTTGTCCGAGGTGAAGTTACGCAAGCTGGTCGTCATCAACCGCACCAGGCGGTCGAAGACGATTTCGAGCATCGGCCGACGCTCGTAGGAGACCATCGCGGAGTCGATG
>NZ_QTKI01000453.1:0-3602 GCF_010820945.1 Rhodopseudomonas sp. BR0C11 | reverse complement strand
GTCCGTGCCCAGTACGAGGCCGAAGGTGATCAGCAGCGCCAGCGCGACGGTGGCGGGTACTGCGAGCGATGAGGCGCGAAAGACGCGCCCGAGCGCGGGCGGCCACAAATGGTCCGCATACGAGTGCTGCCGCAGTTCGGCGAACGTCGCCGGCAGATTGACGGCGAACGGGTGTGGTGGTGCGTACTGGCAATCATGCCAGCAGCCCTGGCAGTTGTGGCACAGGTTCGACAGGTAGCTGACGTCGCTCAGGCTGAAGCTGTGCTTGCCGTCGATCGACTGAAACACCGGGCAAAGCCCATCGCAATACATGCAGGCGCTACAGATCCGCAGCACGCGCTCGGCCTCTGAGATCGGATCACCCGCGGACATGGCGCGCTGCCTCCTCGCCGGCGATCTGGCCGAACACTGCCGATAGGGTGATGCCGAGCCCGGCGAGATAGCCGCGGCGCAGCACATTCGCCGCCATGATCATGCCGGCGGCGAACAGATCGTCGTGGCGGCAGCCATCGGCTTGGACCACCCGCATCGTCGCATCGACCTTGATGCCGTAATGCACGAAGGTCAGCCCCGGCCGCATCGGATAGGCGGCAAATGGTGGCTCCGCGATGGTGCGCGCGGCGTTGGCCGGGGCGGCATTGAAGTCCTCAATGCTTTGCAAAAGAGCGGTGTGATCGATTTGCAGCGCGGCAGCTAGTTCCCCGAGGTTCGGCGCAGTAACCGGCGCCAGCGCGGATGGCGCAGCGCGGCCCAGACCCGCTGCATCGAGCACCAGGAAAGCAATTTGACCGGGACAGGCGGCGATCCTTGGTCCCCATTTGGCATAGTGGGTCGGCTGCGATCCGGCCCCTGCGACGTCGATGCGAGCACCGGATTGATCGACCACGAGGCCGAGCGGAATCGATGTGATCCGGGTGACGATGCCGCCATCAAATTGCGGCCCGCGCGCATCGACCGGGACCGCATGACAGGTGGTTGGATCGCCGATTGCACAGCCCCCGGCTCCGATCAACAGATCGAGCAAGCGGCCGTCGGCGTAACGCGTACCGCGGACCATCCAGCCCTCGGCGGCGCTGCCGAAATTGTCGCGCAACCAGGCGGGGTCGGCTCCGGGGCCACCGGCACAGACGACGACGCTGCGCGTGCGAATACTGTCGTCAGCCCCAGCGGATCGAATGCTGATCGTCCAGCCCTCGTCTTCGGCGCGTAGCAGCGACCGTGCCTCGCTGTCGTAGCTGATCGCGATACCGAGCCGGTCGGCGGTGGCGTACAGCGCGTTGATCATCGCTTTGCCGCCGCCGAGCGGAAACGCGGTGCGGCGGGAATACGGCATCACCCCGGTGCCAGGCGGCTGCAGATGCACGCCGTGCTCGATCAGCCAACCGGCGATGCTGTGTGCGCGTTCAATCAGTAGCTCCGTGAGCGCGCGGTCGGTCTCGTCGCCCGTGATGCTGCGCAGCTCGGCGCGCAGTTCATCTGCTGTGTAGCGATCAGGGACATAGGCCAGTGGCGCCTCGTGCGTCAGCCGGAAATTGCGGCCGTGGCGAGCATTGCCGCCGCGTAGGGGCCGCGGTGCCGCTTCGAGCAGGCGGACCGCAGCGCCGCTGCGGCGCGCGGCAATCGCCGCGCAAAGACCGGCGATTCCGCCGCCTATCACCGTCACATCCCACAGCAAGATGCGGTCAATCCGGTCGAGATGATGCGCCAGGGCCGCTCGAGAGCGGCCAAGAAAAGCGCGGCTTGGTGGACCTTCGTCTTAGAGGGCGGCTCCGGGGTGTTGTCAATCTTGCGCCCGTGGCGTCGCCGTGCTGTGGTGCCGCTCGCTTCGGTGCCCTTCGTTCGAAGGGTGAAACGGGAATGCGGTGCGGCGAGCAATCGCCAAGTCCGCGGCTGCCCCCGCAACTGTAAGCGGACCGCTTCCGGTCACACCGCCACTGAGAACGGCATCCTCAAGCCGCTCGGGAAGGCGACCGGGACAATGTCCGCGAGCCAGGAGACCGGCCGAAGTATGAAAACCATGCCATTCGACGGTGGGTCGAAGAAGGACACAGACATGCTGTACCGACCGCCGACCTGATGCGCGCCTCCGCTTTCCGCGGAGAAATCCCGTCGTCGCCCGAACGAACCAGCGCGCACAGCTTTGCTGTCGCCGCCACGATGGTCGTTCGACTGTCTTCACTGCCCGCTGTCGTGGCGGCAGCATTCCTTTTGCCGAGCCTCCCGAATGCACGCGCCCCTGCTTGATCCACGTATCCTTTCCGTTTCGCCGGTCGATCCCGCCCATGAGTCCGAGCTGCGGGCTCGGCTCGACGGCAAGGCGAAGCCGCCGGGTTCGCTCGGCCGGCTCGAAGAACTCGCCGTGCAGCTCGGGCTGATCTGGCATCCGGCATCGCCGCGGGCGGAGCGCGCGACGGTGTTCATCTTCGCCGGTGATCACGGCCTCGCCGCCGATCGGGTATCGCCGTATCCGGCGAGCGTGACCCGATCGATGGTCGAGGCGTATCTGGCAGATTGCGCTGGCGTGAACGTTCTGGCGAAAGCGGCGGCGACCGAGGTGCGGATCGTCGACGGTGGCATCGATGCCGACATGCCGCCACATCCCAGGCTGATTGATCGCAAGATCCGCCGCGGCACCTGCAATGCACGTCACGAACCGGCGATGACTCATCAGGAGGCGGCGCGCGCGATCACGGCAGCGGCCGATCTGGTGCGCGAGGAGATTGTGGGTGGGCTCGACATCGTTGCGATCGGCGAGATGGGAATCGGCAACACGACGTCTGCTGCGCTGATCACCCACGCGCTGACTGGGGCTCCAATCATCGATTGCGTCGGACGCGGGGCCGGGATGGATGATGCCGGCGTCGCGCACAAACGCGCCATCGTCGAGCAGGCGGCGGCGCGGGCGCAGCCGACGGCGCCGCTCGACGTGCTCGCTGAGTTCGGCGGATTCGATATCGCGATGATGGCCGGCGCGGTGCTGGGCGCTGCGGCTTCGCGGCGGCCGGTGGTGATCGATGGCTTCATTGCCAGCGCTGCTGCACTGTTGGCGGTGCGGCTGCAGCCCGCGGCGCGCGATTACTGCGTGTTCTCGCATCGCTCGGCCGAGCGCGGCCACCGTGTGCTGCTCGAAGCGATGCAGGCGACGCCGTATCTTGATCTCGGCTTGCGGCTCGGCGAGGGGACGGGTGCGTTGATGACCGTTCCGCTGCTGCGCGCCGCTGCCGGCATCCTCAACGATCTCGCCGCGCTGTCGGACGTGCTGGCGGGCCGGTTCGGATCGCGCGCGTGAGCCGGCAGATCCAATCCCTGCTCAACGCCGTGCAGTTCATGACGCTGGTGCCGACGCCGCGCACCGCGCTGTTCGACGACTGGCTGCTCAGCGCATCGAAGTACTTTCCGCTGGTCGGCGCCGGGATCGGTCTTGTGTGCGGTGGTGTGCTGCTCGCAGGCTCGCTGATCTGGTCCGGCGTGGTGCCGGCGATGATGACCGTCGCCGCTGGCGCGGCGCTCACCGGCGCGCTGCACGAAGACGGCATCGCAGACACAGCGGACGGCTTGTTTGGCGGCCGCACCCGCGAGCAGCGCCTGGCGCTGATCAAGGA
>NZ_QTKI01000452.1:0-3604 GCF_010820945.1 Rhodopseudomonas sp. BR0C11 | reverse complement strand
TGAACAGCTCGGGATTCCGGGTTCACGCGCTTCGCGCGTGCCCCGGAATGACCGGCGAGAAGAAGTGGGCTGCACTCACCGCTTGTTCGCGCCCATGTAGCCGAACAGGAAGCCCGCCACTTTCCGCATCTGGATTTCTTCGCTGCCTTCGGTGATGCGATAGCGGCGGTGGTGGCGGTAGATGTGCTCGAACTGTTTGTGGCGCGAATAGCCGATGCCGCCGTGGACCTGAATGGCGCGATCGGCCGCCTGGCCGCACAGCCGGTTCGCCCAATAGTTACACATCGACACCTTGTCGGACAGGGTGTGCTCGACCTGGGCCTGGGTCATCTGATCCATCTCCCACGCGGTCTTGCGGATCAAGAGGCGCAGCATCTCGGCCTGGGTGGCCAGTTCGACCAGCGGAAATTGAATCGCCTGGTTGCGCGCCAGCTCCTCGCCGAACGGCTTGCGTTCACGCGCGTATTTGACGCTCTCGTTGATGCAGAACACCGCCGCGCCGAGCGACGAGGCCGCCTGGCGGATGCGGTTCTCGTGCACGAAGCACTGCGCTAGCGACAGGCCGCGGCCGACCTCGCCGAACACCGCATCCTCGGTGACGAACACATCCTTGAACGACACCCGCGGATGGTCGGTCGGCATGTTAAAGGTCCAAAGATACTCTTCGACCTTCACGCCGGGCGCATCGGCCGGAACCAGGAAGCAGGTAATGCCGCGCGCGTCGCCGTCCTTGCCGGCGGTGCGGGCGAACAGTGCGCAATGCGTGGCGACGTGCATGCCGGTCGTCCACATCTTCTCGCCGTTGATCACCCAGCCTTTCTTGCCGTCGCGCACCGCCTCTTCGGCGCGCGTCTCCATGTGCGTCGCGTCGGAGCCATGATCTGGCTCGGTGAGACCGAAAGTGATGCGATACTTGCCGGTAATCGAGCCGTCGATCATCGCCTTCTGGTCCGGCGTACCGTACAAATCCAGCATCTTGACGATCGGGAAATTGCCGACGATCGAATGCTCGTTCTGTAGATCGTTGTGCAGGCCGAGCCCCTTGGCGGCAAAGTGTTCGCGGATCACCGCCATCCAGAGGTTGGTGCCGTCCTGACCGCCGTAGCGCTTCGGAATCGCAAAGCGAAGATGACCGGCGTCGTCGGCGAGGTTCTTCGCCTTGCGCAGCAGCTCTTCCCATTCGTGACGCGGCAGCCCGCCATGTTCGAAGTCCGTGCGCGCCCATTCGCGGCGATGATCGAAGAAGCGGATGTTGTCGTCCGCCTGCTCCAGCGGCTTGATCTTGGACTCGATGAAGCGATCGAGCTCAGCGAGATAGGCGACCAGATCGGGCGGCAGAGAAAAATCCAAGGCGTGCTCCCACAGTCTTCGTGTTGTTGTTGATCTTGTTAAGCGACCGATTAACATGCGCCGCACACGACAAGTCAAGCGCGCTTCAGCCGCACCAATTCTGTCCAACGAAAAAAGGAAACGCCGATGGCGCTGCAATTCTCCACCGTTACCCGCAAGGGCCCGATTACCATCGTCACGCTGTCGCGGCCGGAAGTTTACAACGCGCTGCATACCGATGCGCACTACGAACTCGAAGGCGTGTTCAACGAGTTCGCCGCCGATCCCGAACAGTGGGTGGCGATCGTCACCGGCGCCGGCGACAAGGCGTTCTGCGCCGGCAACGATCTGAAGTGGCAGGCCAGCGGCGGCAAGCGCGGCTGGGGCGAGAGCGGCTTCGGCGGACTGACCTCGCGGTTCGATTGCGACAAGCCGATCATCGCCGCGGTCAATGGCGTGGCGATGGGCGGCGGCTTCGAGATCGCGCTCGCCTGCGATCTGATCATCGCGGCGGAGAACGCCACTTTCGCGCTGCCTGAGCCGCGCGTCGGGCTCGCGGCGCTTGCCGGGGGCCTGCACCGCCTCCCCCGCCAGATCGGGCTCAAGCGCGCGATGGGCATGATCCTCACCGCCCGTCACGTCCCCGCCCGCGAAGGACTGGAACTCGGTTTCGTCAACGAAGTGGTGCCGCAGGGCGAAGCCCTCGCCGCCGCCGAGCGCTGGGCCGAGACGATCTGCAAGAACTCGCCGATGTCGATCCGCGCCTCGAAGCAAACCCTGATGCGCGGCCTCGACGTCTCGCTGCCCCAAGCGATCGCCGAACAGCGCGACTACCCGGCAGTCAAGGCGATGGTGGCGTCGCAGGACTATATCGAAGGCCCGAAGGCGT
The DNA here is from genome assembly GCF_010820945.1 of Rhodopseudomonas sp. BR0C11. Classification (NCBI taxonomy): domain Bacteria; kingdom Pseudomonadati; phylum Pseudomonadota; class Alphaproteobacteria; order Hyphomicrobiales; family Nitrobacteraceae; genus Rhodopseudomonas; species Rhodopseudomonas sp. BR0C11. The sequence goes on along the minus strand of NZ_QTKI01000452.1, from coordinate 1,386 downwards.
TCTCGGAAAAGCGCGCGCCGAACTGGCAGGGCAAGTAGTTCGTTCGCCGCGCAACCTCTTTCGTCATTGCGAGGAGCGCAGCGACGAAGCAATCCAGCCCCTTGCGCGACGCTGGATTGCTTCGCTTCGCTCGCAATGACGAAGGATCAGCTCTCGTTCGTCATTCCGGGGCGTGAGCGTAACTCGCGAACCTGGAATCCCTACGCCGCAGCATTAGTGGCACTGGCGCGGCGAGAGATCGACGCCGTTAGTAAGACGATGGCACAGGGGTTATAGATTCCGGGCTCGCGCTGCGCGCGCCCCGGAATGACGAACGATGGGACGTCGCCCGGGCAACGCCGAAGCCATTGCGCCACGTCATCCGCTACTTCTGTTCCAGCTCCCGCCGATAGCTCGCATAGTTCGGCTGATCGACGGCCAGCTTGGCCAGCGTGGTACGCCACAGATGGTCCTTGACGCCGGGCGTCGACAGGTCGACCGCGCCGGCGGCGATACGGTCGGCGAGCTCGGCGTTGAGGTTGAACAGCGAGCCGTCGTGGCCGAGCAGCGCGCGCAGGCTGGCATGTTCTTCGGCATCGCTTTCGTCCGATAGCGCCAGTTGCCGCGTCACCAGATCGAGCGCATTGATGCCGACCCGCAGCTTGAATGCGGCATGGCCCGAAATCTGCGGAACGATCTGCTCGCGCAGAAAGTCCGCCACCGCCTTGATCAGTTCGTCCGGCCTCGGTTCGTCCTGCATCGCTGCCTCGCTGAATGATTAGTTGCGCGGCGCCAGCAGCCGCAGCAGATCGATCTCGGTTTCGGACGAGCGACGACCGATCATCGCGCGTTCCATCGAATGATCGGGGTCTTCCCTGAACCGACGCATCATGCCGCAGCACATGATGCCCCAGCGCAGCGTGCCCATCACTTCCCAGAACTTGACCCGCGCCTCGTCGACATGGCCGCCCGCGGCTTCGTAGCCGGCGAACATCTCCTCGCGCGAGCCGAGCCCGCCGACCGGCTTGTCGATCTCGCCGAACCGCCAGGAATTCACGCAGATCCAACCGAGATCTTCCATCGGATCACCGCGATGCGCCAGCTCCCAATCCAGCACCGCGCGCACGCCGTCCGGACCGATGATCAGATTGCCGTGGCGAAAATCGCCATGCACCAAGGTGATCGCTTTCGACACGCCGGGATCGTGATCGGCGAGCCAGCGCAGCGCCAGTTCGAACACCGGCCGCGGCCACTCGTACGAGCGATAGTCGGCGCGCAACAGGCCGATCTCCTCGGTCGAGCTGATCGTCCGCAGCGGCGGCAGCGCGGCGCTGTCGATGCCGTGCAGACCGGCGAGGATCGAGCCGATCTGCCGCGCCAGCTCCGGGCGTGCTGCGGCAAACTCCG
>NZ_QTKI01000451.1:0-3621 GCF_010820945.1 Rhodopseudomonas sp. BR0C11 | reverse complement strand
CGGTGTTTCCGGTCAGCGTGGTGTCGATCCAGAACGCGGTGCCGCGGCCGCAGATCGGCACCGCGACCGGCGCGATGAACTTCTTCCGGGCGCTGATGGCCTCGTTCACGGTGGCGGCGTTCACAGCGATCCTGCTGATCGCGCTCGGCGGCGACGTGCAGCTTGGCGGCGCCGAGCATCGCCATGTCGTCGGCAGCGTTGCGTCCGCCGAGATGGTCGCGGCGTTCCGCTGGGTGTTCGGCGCGGCGGCGCTGATGCTGACGGCCTCGGCGCTGTGCATCGTCGTGATGGAAGAGCGCAAGCTGGCCGGACCCGAACCGACGCTCGCGCTTTCGGAGTAGGCGTCGACGGTCGGATTTGCCGATACCCCGCCATTGAAAATTGAGTACTCTGCCGCACAACGGCCGTAAGCTCGGCGCAGGGCGTGAGCCGGCGCCGCGCCGGCGCGAGAAGCGGGTGACGGGATGGCATCCCCGGACGGCAGTGGCAGCGACAGTTTCCGCAAGCGGCGACGCCGCAATCGCGAGCGTTTTGTGCTGGCGGCGGTGCTGACATTCATTCTGGTTGCGGTTGGCGTGCTTGCCTTGGTGTTCTACGAACTGCGGCCCGTCAGCCTGAAGATCGCGGTGGGGCCGGGCGGCGGCGACGACCTGAAGCTGGTGCAGGCACTGGCGCAGAGTTTTGCTCGGGATCGGGCTGCGGTGCGGCTGGTGCCATTGGTGACGGGTGGGGCGACGCCGAGCATCGAGGCGTTTCGCGACCACAAGGCGGACCTTGCGGTGACGCGCGCCGACCTCGACCTGCCTGCCGACGCGCAGGCGGTGGCGGTGCTGCGCAAGAACGTGGTGGTGCTGTGGGCGCCGTCGTCGGCCGGAAAAGGCAAAAAGTCGATCAAGACGATTGCCGATCTCGCCGGCCGCCGGGTCGGCGTGATCGGGCGGACGCCGGCCAATGTCAAACTGTTCGACATCATTCTGGCGGAGTCCGGCGTCGCGCCCGACAAGGTCCAGAAGGAGCAGTTCGCCACCGGCCAGCTCGCCGAAATGGCGCGCGATCCCGCGCTCGATGCGTTCCTGGCGGTTGGGCCGCTCGACAGCAAGATCACCGGCGAAGCGATCGCCGCGACCGCAAAGGCGCGGGGCGAGCCGCGGTTCCTGCCGGTCGATGTCGGCGACGCCATCGCCAAGAAATACCCGATCTACGACTCCGAAGAGATCCCGGGCAGCATCTTCTCGACCCAGCCGGCGCGCCCCGAAGACAAGGTCGACACCGTCAGCGTCAATCACCTGATTATCGCGCGGCAGTCGCTGTCCTCGGTGACGGTGACCAAGCTGACCCGGCAGATCTTCGCCGCCCGGCAGCAGATCGCCCGCGAGATGCCGCTCGCCGGCAAGATCGAAGCGCCGGATACCGAGAAGGATGCGGCGCTGCCGGCCCACCCCGGCGCCGCCGCGTTCATCGACGGCACCGACCGCACCTTCATGGAGCGCAACAGCGACTACATCTGGGGCTTGGTACTGCTGCTGTCCGGCCTCGGTTCGGCGGGCGCCTGGTTCCGCAGCTATCTGAGCCGCGACGAGCGCGAAGCCGGCGCCAAGATGCGCGACCGTGCGCTGGCGATGGTCGCCAAGGCCCGGAAGGCGGAGTCACTGGAGGCGCTGGACACCTTGCAGCACGAGATCGACAAGATCCTGCGCGACACGCTGGATTGCTACGACGACGGCGCGATCGAGGACCTCGAGCCGTTCAGCCTGGTGCTGGAGCAGTTCCACCACGCGGTGGTCGACCGCCGGGCCGCCCTGAGCGCATCCGGCCCCAGGCTGGTTCCGGCTGATCCGGCGGTGCTGCCCGCCGCCCGGGCCTGATCGCTTGCAGTAGCAGGATGCCGTCAAGATTCCTGTAACTTGTCACCTCTACGGTTCCAGCCTGCCCCGGAAGAACCCGAGGGCGATGTGGTCGCGAACACAGGAGAGTGCCGTGCGACGCCTGATTTCCCGCTTCTGGGCTGACACGCGCGGCGCCACTGCGATCGAATATGCCATGATCGCCGCGGGCCTCAGCATCGTAATCCTCGGCGTGGTAACGACGCTCGGCAACAGTCTGGCGGGTAAGTACACTTCAGTCAGCGAGGCGATGAAGTAACTCTCAGTCTCCGCCCCGTTTGGTCGAGGGGATGTTGGGGCCATAGGGCCTCCAGCTTTGGAGGGTGGTCTGCGTCAGCCCGATCAGGCTTCGCTGGAGTCGGATCGGCGCGTGAGCTGCCAGCAAGCTCATCACGCTTGCCGGAGGCCGTCTATCCTTACCGAATGCTTAACCTCACGAGCCGGGAACTCCGTTGCCTCGTCGGACGCCGCGATGGTTAACCGCTTCTTCGGCGTTCGCGGCTAACCGTTTGGGTTCGTCGTCCGACAGCCAACCGAAGGTCTGAAGCATGCGGCTCGCCGGCACATCGGCCTTAGGCGATGCACGATCGGGAACGGGATCTTGGTCCGCCGCCGATCCGTCGGGCGAACCGCTGGCCCGGATTCTCCTGACCTTCGCCGTTGCGCTGGGGGCGACTGCATTCTCGCCGCTGCTGCATATCGCCAGTCCGGTTCTTGCTATTGCGGTCGAGACGCTGATCGCGGTTGCGATCGCTCTGTTGATGCCGGCGCAGGGGCCGGTGATCGCGATCTTCGTGCTGGTGTTTCAGAACGTCTTCGTCTCGCTGTATTCGTCGCTGCTGACGGACCCGTCCGAGCTCGAGATTCTGAAAGGCTATAACTTTCTGATCTGCGCGGTGATGTGGCTGGTCGCGTTCGTGCAATCGATCCTGTCGCGGCGATCGCCCGGTCTGAACCGCATGTTGCTGGCCAGCACCGCCGTGCTGGCGGTGATGGGGATCTACTTCGTGATCGGCCTCGGCCGCGAGCCGAAGGCATCGGCGATCTATCTCCGCAACATCGGGCTGCCGCTGCTGCTGTTTCAGCTCGCGCTGCTGGCGGCTGCGAATCATCGGATTCGGGTGACGCCCTATATCGTCATCATCGCGGTGATGATCCTGATCTGCGGCGCCGTCGAATTCCTGTTCCGCGATACCTGGCTCGCTCTCACCAATGGGCACGCCTACTGGCGGCTGGAAGAGATCAAGGCGGCGAAATCCGGCGTCTGGGAGCGCGAGATGCGCACCACCGGAAAGGTGATCGTCGGCATCAAGGATCTGTTCGTCGTCGACTTCTTCAACACCTCGCTGCTCAGCGGTCTCGGCCTCGGCCAGATGCTGCGGCTGTACGGACCGAATATCAGCCCGGTCAGCTTCGCCTACGGAATTGGTTTCTTCTCGCTGTTCCTGTTCGCGATTGGGCGTGCCGGTCTCGGTGCGTTAGCATTCGTGTTGATGCTGTTATGCGGCGTCAAAGGCGCGGCGATCATGGTGCTGTTCGTCGGCGCCGCGTGGATCGGGACGATCGTGATCGGCCCGGTGCTGGTGCTGCTCGGCGCCATCGGGGTGCTGGCGCTCTATGCCGTCCTGGTGATCCACAGCGGCCTCAAGATCGGCGATTATCACGTCATCGGCCTGATGGGCGGGTGGAACGGATTTCTGGCGGCGCCACTGGGGCGCGGGCTGGGATCCGGCGGCAA
>NZ_QTKI01000450.1:0-3638 GCF_010820945.1 Rhodopseudomonas sp. BR0C11 | reverse complement strand
CGATGGCCCGGCATCGAACCGGACTCACGATCAATGACTCAGCCGAGACTGCGCCCCTGCATAGCCGGCACTCTGAGTTCCACCCGCTTGCGAGTTCCTTAACTCAGCACTGCGTACGACTACGTACACTGCCAGCGCAGAAAACTAACCGACCAAGAACTACGAGCGAGGATGATGTGCCGGCTGGCCCCCGACCCAGCGCAGCAGGTGCTTGCCGAACCAGCCCTTGTGGGCCTCGTGCGATTCCGAGGTCGGCCCCGGCTCGACGGCAGCTTCAGGGACGCCTGCCAAGTGGGGGTGAGGCTCCGGCTCGTCTTCAGGATGGGGGTGGATCGCCGCTGCCGCAACACGGGCGAGCTGCTCGCGCACCAGCTCGCCGGCGAGGAATTCCGCGAGCGCCAGCGGCGGCATCATGCCGAGCTCTTCGGTCCGCTTCCGGCCGGCGGCCGTCACCGTGATCAGCCGGTTGTCGATGATCACGAACGCGCTCGGGTAGTACACGCCGCTGACGGCGATCTGAAACTGGTACGGACCAGAACGACTGTGTGTCATCTGAGTTCTCCGACGTCAGGGCCTCCGCCGAACTTGAGCGGACGCCAACGCGAACTGACCTGTGACCACACTTCAGCATTGCACGGCGCCCGGGAAACGCAAGCTGCGACTCCCCAATCGGCGCAGATCGTTTCTTTTCCGTTGCGGCTTTCGCCGGCGTTGAGATCAACTGATCGAAGAATGCGGCGAGCCCTCAAGGTGCCCCTCGAAGAACTACGAGGCCAAAAGCAAACGGCCCGCGCCGGAAGCGCGGGCCGTCAGTCGTGTGAGGTGCGAGAAGCTTACGCCGCCTGCGGCTTCAGCTTGGCGCGCCAGTTCGGATACAGCTTGTCGGCATCCTGCGGGAAGCTCTCGAAGGCGCGGGCGAATTCGCGGTGATCCTTGGCGAACTCGACCGGATCGGCGCCCTGCTTCCAGCACTGCTCGGCCTGACGCAGCGACTTGGCACCGGCCGCGCCACCGTCGACGTGGCCGAACGCACCGCCGCCCGCCGTCATGATCAGGTTGGAATGGCCGAGGTTGTCGAAGAAGCCCGGCATCCGCAGCGCGTTCATGCCGCCGGAGATGATCGGGGTGGTCGGGTTGAGGCCGAGCCACTCCTGATGGAAGTACGGACCGTCGGCCGCATCCTCGGTGATCATGTAGGCGATCGCGCGATCGGCAGCTTCGCCTTCCATCTTGCCGAAGCCCATGGTGCCGGTGTGGATGCCGGAGGCGCCCTGCAGACGTGCCATCTTCGACAGCACGAAGGCGGTGTAGCCGCGCTTGGACTGCGGCGAGGTCACCGCACCGTGGCCGGCGCGATGGTAGTGCAGGTACTGCTTCGGGAACGCGCGGCGGGCGGTGGTGACCGCAGCCGGGCCGGCAACGTAGCCGTCGACCAGGAACGCGATGTGATCGGCGTTGTCGGCGAAGGTCTCGAGGATGAACTCACCGCGCGCCAGCATCTCGTAGTGATCGTCGGCGGTGATGTTGAACGAGAACAGCTTGGCCTCACCGGTCTTGTCCTGCGCACGGCGCATCGCGTCGGCGACGGCCCGGACCGTGTCCTTGAACGGCGCGAACACCTGGTTGCCCTGCGGCTCGTCGTTCTTGATGAAGTCGCCGCCCAGCCAGAAATCGTAGCAGGCATTGGCGAACGGCTGCGGACGCAGGCCGAGCTTCGGCTTGATGATGGTGCCGACGATGAAGCCGCCGTTGATCACCGGCCGGCCGAGCACGCGCCACAGATCCTTGATGGTGGTCGACGGGCCGTCGAACAGCTTGAGATACGCCGGCGGCACGTAGAAGTCGTACATCTTGGCGTATTCGACGTCGCCCATGCCCTGGTTGTTGCCGATCGTCAGGGTCAGGAACGAGGCGATCATGGCGCGGCCATCGATCACGTTGCGATCGAACAGCTCGATCGGGTACGCGATCTTCATCAGCTGCTTGGCTTCGTCGATCTCGTACACCAGCGCGTCGACACCGCGGGTGAAGTCGTCGGTGGTGGAGACTTCGACGTTGGTGCCGGTCGAGGATTCGGCGGCGAAGTGCGCGGCGGTCTGGAGGAAATTGCCGAAGCCGGCCTTCGGCTTCATGATGTAGGCGCACAGCACGTGCCGTCCGCCCGCGATCAGCTCGCTCTCTTTGAGGTTGAGGTTGGCGTAGCGGTTCGACTGGTCCATGGTGATCTCCTGCAATGCGAGGCGCGGCGGCGCGCTGGCCGCCGCGAATTGAAAGCGGTTACTCCGCGGCGCGGGCGACCTGGCCGATCTGCGGATCGAGCGCGCCGGACTTGTAGCGCTTGGCCATTTCCGCCATCGGCACGACCTTGATCTTCGAGGCATTGCCGGCGGTGCCGAACTGCTCGAAGCGCAGCTTGCAGATGTCGCGCATCGCATCCATCGCGGGCTTCAGGAACTTGCGCGGATCGAACTCCGCCTTGTTCTGGGTCGCCACCTTGCGGAACACGCCGGTCATCGCCAGACGGCAATCGGTGTCGATGTTGACCTTGCGGACGCCGTGCTTGATGCCGCGGACGATTTCCTCGACCGGCACGCCGAAGGTCTGCGGCATCGCGCCGCCGAACTCATTGAAGATGTCCTGCAGATCCTGCGGCACCGACGACGAGCCGTGCATCACCAGATGGGTGTTCGGCAGGCGGCGATGGATCTCTTCGACCACCTTCATGGCCAGCACGTCGCCGTCCGGCTTGCGGCTGAACTTGTAGGCGCCGTGCGAGGTGCCCATCGCGATCGCCAGCGCGTCGACCTTGGTGGCGCGCACGAACTCGACCGCCTGGTCCGGATCGGTCAGCAGCTGCTCGCGGCTGACCTTGCCCTCGACGCCGTGGCCGTCTTCCTGCTCGCCGCCGCCGTGCTCCAGCGAACCGAGCACGCCGAGCTCACCTTCCACCGAGGCGCCGACCCAGTGCGCCATGTCGACGACGCGGCGGGTGATGTCGACGTTGTACTGATAGTCGGCGGCGGTCTTGGCGTCGGCCTTGAGCGAGCCGTCCATCATCACCGAGGTGAAGCCGTAGCGGATCGCGGTGGCGCAGGTGGCTTCGTCGTTGCCGTGGTCCTGATGCATGCAGAGCGGGATGTCCGGATACATCTCGGCCAGCGCGTCGATCATCTTCGCCAGCATGATGTCGTTGGCGTAGGAGCGGGCGCCGCGCGACGCCTGGATGATCACCGGCGCGTCGACCAGCGCCGCCGCCTCCATGATCGCGAGGCCCTGCTCCATGTTGTTGATGTTGAACGCGGGCACGCCGTAGCCGTGCTCGGCGGCGTGATCCAGCAATTGCCTCAGAGTGATACGCGCCATGATGTCTCCTCAAACTAACTGTGTGACGACAGGGTCGTCCTGATGTTCAAAAATCGGGCTCAGTGCTTGCCGCGGGCGATCGCGCCCTTGGCGGCGTCCACCACCGCGTCCGCGGTGATGCCGAACTTCTGGTACAGCACCGGCGCCGGCGCCGAGGCACCGAACCCGGTCATGCCGACGAACGCGCCGGTATCGCCGATCCAGCGGCGCCAATCGGTGTCGCGCGCCGCTTCGATGCCGACCCGCGGCGCGGTGCCGAGCACGCTGGCGCTGGA
>NZ_QTKI01000449.1:0-3668 GCF_010820945.1 Rhodopseudomonas sp. BR0C11 | reverse complement strand
TCGTGGGCGAATCGCCGAACAACACCCCTTCGACATCGCCGCGCCTCAGGCCGGCATCCGCAAGCGCCGCCTCCGCCGCATCGCGCATCAGGCTGAGCGTGGTCGAACCATCGATCTTGCCGAACGGCGTGAGACCCACGCCGGTGATGTAGCTCATCGGATCACTTCCACTTCGACGCTCGCGAGAGAGCAAAACCCATCAACGTCATTCCGGGCTCGCTGCTTCGCGGCGCCCCGGAATGACGAAGAGAGCACAGCGATACTGCGGGAGACGATCAACGACGCGCGGAGCATTGCGCGCTCCCCTCCCCCTTGCGGGGAGGGGTCGGGAGTGGGGGGCCGCGGGCACTGAGCCTGTAGCAAGAACCCTCACCCCAGCCCTCTCCCGCAAGCGGGAGAGGGAGAAGAGGAGTGTGCCGGCAACCCAGCAACGCGATTGAGCACTACCGCTGCTTGCTTCATACGCTCAGTTCCGCTGCGGCAACTTCAGCGCGCCGCAGCGCTGCAGCTCCGCAACCTCGTCCGCGCGATAGCCCGCCTCGCGCAGCACTTCGGCGCCGTGTTCGCCGAGCCGCGGCGCGAAGCGCTGGCGCTCGACCTTGGTGTCGGACCACGTCGCCGAAACCTTCATATCGCGGATCGCGCCTTCGCTGGGATGCTCGACCACGGGGAAGAAATCGGTCGCCACCAGATGCGGGTCGTCGAGGATGCTTTCGAGGTCGTGCATCCGCATCGCCGGTACGTCGGCGGCGTCGAGCAACGTCACCCACTCGTCCGTAGTCCTGGTCAGAAAGATCCGCGCCAACTCAGCATAGACCACGTCGATGTTGACCGCGCGCCGGGCGAAGCTGGTGTAGCGGTCGTCGGCGAGCAGATCGTCGCGGCCGACCGCGGTGAGGAAGCTGATCCACTGCTTGTCGTTATAGACCATGGCGCAGATGTAGCCGTCGGCAGTCTGATACGGCCGGCGATCCGGCGACAGATGCCGCGCGTAGCCGCCGCGATCGAGCGGCGGCTCATAGGTGAGGCCGCCCATGTGATCGCCCATCACGAAACTCGCCATGGTCTCAAACATCGGGATGTCGAGCCGCTGGCCTTTGCCGGTGCGATCCCGATGCACCAGCGAGGCGCAGATCGCGCCGACCGCGGTGAGCCCGACGATGCGGTCAACCAGCGCATTCGGCACGTAGCGCGGCGTCCCGTCTCCCACGCGCGCATTCAGCGCCGGCAGCGCAGTGGCGCCCTGAATCAGATCGTCATAGGCCGGCTTGGCCGCATACGGCCCATCCTGGCCGAAGCCGAACACGCCGGCATAGATCAGCCGCGGATTGAGCGGCGCGACGTCGTCATAGCCGAGCCGCAGCCGCGCCATCGCCTGCGGGCGAACGTTATAGACAAGCACGTCGGCGCGCGCGATCAGCCGCAGCGCGGCGGCGCGGCCGGCGTCATGCTTTAGGTCGAGGCAGATGCTGCGCTTGTTGCGGTTGGCGTTGAGAAACACCGGACCCATGCCGGGATGCCGCGCCGGACCGATCTGCCGGGTCACGTCGCCGTCGGGCGATTCGATCTTGATGACGTCGGCGCCGTAATCGCCGAGCATCTGGGTGGCATAAGGCCCCATCAGCACCGACGTCATGTCGACGATTGTCGTGCCCGCCAGTGGCCCCATCGCGGCGCTTCGCATCCCTGGTTCGCGGCGCTCTGATCGGCGCCGTCATGGCGATGTAACGGGACCGGCTCGCCGAGATCAACCCGGCGCCCGGCATGGCGCCATGCGGGACAAACTCCACGACGCGGAAGGTTTTGACCGCCCTCATTGACCGAGCAGCCGCCGAACCGTTGACTTCCCGCAGTTTGGGGCGGAGACGAGCGGCGATGACCACCCATCATACAACCTACACCGCGCCGCCATTCGGCCCGGCGCTGATGCTGAACGCCTTCGCGCCCTCGCGCGGCTGGAATCCGAAAGACGGCTTCCCGGATTTCAGCTTCATCTGGCGCGGCTATCAGATCAGTCCCGCTGCGCTGGCGACCTTGCAACGCGCTGCGGGCCGCGACGATGCGGCGACGGCCGACCGCCTGATGCTGCTGGCGCCGCATGTCACCGGCTTCCGGCTGACGATGGCGCTGCTGATGTGCCGGGACTGGCCGCTGCCGATCTGGCGCGCGCTGCAACTGCGCAATCGGCTGACCCGCAGCGACACCATCAAGCTCGACACGCCGTCCGACCTGATCGTGCGGGCGACCGGCTGGCGGGTGCATGACAAAGGCATCGAGCTCGACGTCCTGGCGCAACTGATGCAGGGCGAGGATTGCCCGTGGCAAAGCATCACCACGTTCTATTACCGCGGCCGCTTCGACGGGCCGGCGAGCCACGGCGCCGATGATGGCGCGCCGATGGCCTCGCCCGCGATCGAGCCGTCGCTGCCGCCGCTGACGCAATGGACCGTCGCTGGCGACGAGCGGCTGCGTTGGGCAGCGCTGACCGGCGATTACAATCCGCTGCACCTCGTCGATATCTACGCGCGTGCCACCGGCTTCGCCGCCGCCTCGGCCCACCCGCAGCTCATCGCCGCGCAATGCCTCGGCCACCTCTCCCCGACACCAGAGCCACCGACGCAGCTCGACCTCTGGCTGAAAGGCCCGGTGTATTTCGGCCGCATTGCATCGCTGCGCGAGGCCGCAACCGAAGACGGCACCACCTTCGGTCTCTGGATCAACGGCGACGATCGTCCGGCGATGGTGGGGGCAATGCGATAACCGGCGACCGTCGTCGACATCGCGCCAAGCCGGTGGCTCGCGATGACGGCGGAGGGTTGCCTCCAGCATCTTGCGACCTTGGCATTCTCGGACCTATCAGTTCGTCATGCTCGGCCTTGTGCCGGGCATCTACGCCTTTGACTTCGCGATGCCCGGAAGGCGTGGATGGCCGGGACGAGCCGGCCATGACGAGGAGAATCGGATGTTGTTGCCGAATTACTTCACGATCTTCCGCAGCTCCGTCTTCAGCACCTTGCCGTAATTATTCTTCGGCAGCGCATCGAGATAGACGTAGCGCTTGGGGCGTTTGAAGCGGGCGATGGTGGCGAGGCAGTGGGCGTCGAGCGTAGCATCGTCGGCCGCGGCGCCATCGGCCAGCACGACGCAGGCGACGACGTTCTCGCCCCATTCCGGATCGGCCACCCCGATCGCCGAGACCTCGCGCACAGCCGGATGCGTCAGCAGCGCCTCCTCGACTTCGCGCGGATAGATATTGGTGCCGCCGGAGATGATCACGTCCTTGGAGCGGTCCGACAGCGTCAGGAAGCCGTCTTCATCCAAACGCCCGACATCGCCGGTGCGCAGCCAGCCGTCCTTCAGCGTCTCGGCATTGGCCTGCGGATTGTTCCAATAGCCGAGCATCACGGTTGAGCCCTTGACCTCGATCTCGCCGGTCTCGCCCGGCGGCAGCACTTCGCCGTTCGCGCCGGTGATCCGCACCGACACCACGCTCTGCGCGGTGCCGACAGAAGCGAGCCGCTGCAGATAGCGCGGATGATCGACGTCGGCGTGCAGCGCGCGCTTCAGCGAGGTGATCGTCATCGGCGATTCACCCTGGCCGTAGATCTGCACGAACCGCTGGCCCATCACGCCGAGCGCCTCGCGGATGTCGGCGAGATACATCGGGC
>NZ_QTKI01000045.1:0-18879 GCF_010820945.1 Rhodopseudomonas sp. BR0C11 | reverse complement strand
GGGTGGCGGGAACCGAGCCGTTGCCGGGCAGCGACAGGCCGAGCGCTTCGGTAAGGCAGTTCATCGAATTGGCGGTGAACATGCCCGAGCACGAGCCGCAGGTCGGGCACGCCGAGCGCTCCATGGTCTGCACGTCTTCGTCGCTCATCGCGCTGTCGGCGGCCGCCACCATCGCGTCGATCAGATCGACCGCGTGGGTCTTGCCCTTCAGCACCACCTTGCCGGCTTCCATCGGACCGCCGGAGACAAACACCGCCGGGATGTTGAGTCGCATCGCGGCCATCAGCATGCCAGGGGTGATCTTGTCGCAGTTGGAGATGCACACCATCGCGTCGGCGCAGTGTGCATTGACCATGTACTCGACGCTGTCGGCGATCAGTTCGCGCGACGGCAGTGAATACAGCATGCCGTCGTGGCCCATCGCGATGCCGTCGTCGACCGCGATGGTGTTGAACTCCTTGGCGACGCCGCCGGCCGCCTCGATCTCGCGCGCGACGAGCTGGCCGAGGTCCTTGAGATGGACATGGCCGGGCACGAACTGGGTGAACGAATTGACCACCGCGATGATCGGCTTGCCGAAATCGGAATCCTTCATACCAGTGGCGCGCCACAGGCCGCGCGCGCCGGCCATGTTGCGGCCGTGGGTCGTCGTTCTCGAGCGATAAGCAGGCATTGAACTGTTCCGTGAAAATGTCCGTCGCCGGAAAGGCGCGCCCGGCGGCCGAAAACTGGCTTCAGTGAAAGGCGCGCCGAAGCAAAGCGACCATCAACAAGCCTTACTGCAGAACCAACCGCCTCTCAATGGTCGCCGGGCGCGCAGCCCGATGCGAGCGGCACGAAAGCGACGCCGATCGCAGGCTAGCTCCAGGTCGCCACCGGCTGCGCACGATCAATTGAACGGCGTCCGTCCAAGCCGAACCGCGGCCGCTTGCCGGCCTCACATGTAATGTTATAACATTTCATGCGCAACCCTCCATTACCTGCAACGAAGGCTTTCCTCATCATGGATCACCCCCTGCTCCCGGTCACCGTGCTGTCCGGCTTTCTCGGCGCCGGCAAAACCACCCTGCTGAACCGGATGCTGGCCAACCGCGAGGGGCGACGGCTGGCGGTGATCGTCAACGACATGAGCGAGGTGAACATCGACGCCGAGCTGGTGCGGCAGGATGGCGGGCTGACGCGATCGGAGGAAACGCTGGTCGAGATGACCAACGGCTGCATCTGCTGCACGCTGCGCGAGGACCTTCTGCAGGAAGTGCGCAGACTCGCCGAAAGCGGCCGGTTCGACGGTTTGGTGATCGAATCCACCGGGATCGCCGAGCCGCTGCCGATCGCCGCGACGTTCGAATTCCGCGACGAGAACGGCGCCAGCCTGTCGGACATCGCGCGGCTGGACACCATGGTGACGGTGGTGGATACCGCGAGCCTATTGGCAAACTACTCCAGCCAGGAATTCCTGCGCGACCGCGGCGAAGTCGCCGGCGCGGACGACGAGCGCACGCTGGTCGACCTGCTGGTCGAGCAGATCGAATTCGCCGACGTCATCGTGCTCAACAAAGTGTCGGCGACCTCACCGAGCCGGCGCGAGACCGCGCGATCGATCGTGCGGGCGCTGAACTCGGATGCCAAGATCATCGAGGCCGATTTCGGCGATGTGCCGCTGTCGTCGGTGCTGCATACCGGTCTGTTCGATTTCGAACGAGCGCATCAGCACCCGCTGTGGTTCAAGGAGCTGAACAGTTTCGCCGACCACGTGCCGGAGACCGAGGAATACGGCATCCGCTCATTCGTGTACCGCGCGCGGCGGCCGTTTCATCCGCTGCGGTTTCAGTCGTTCTGCAACCGGAGCTGGCCGGGCGTGATCCGCGCGAAGGGCTTCTTCTGGCTGGCGACCCGGCCGCAGCATGTCGGCGAAATCGCACAAGCCGGCGCGATGGTGCGGACTTCCAAGCGTGGGCTGTGGTGGTCGGCGGTGCCGAAGACGCATTGGCCGGATAGCGACGACTGGCACGAGGCGATGAAGCCGTACTTCGATCCGGTGTGGGGCGACCGCCGCCAGGAGATCGTGTTCATCGGCACCGGCGAGATGGACGAGACAGCGCTGCGCCGCCAGCTCGATCTGTGTCTCGTCGGCGAGGATGCGGAGTTCACGCCGGATGCGTGGCGGCAGTTGCCCGATCCGTTTCCGAGCTGGGCGCCGGCACAGAACTGATCACGGACCTCCGTCACGCCAAGCTTGATCCGGTCGTGCGCTCTGGCACATTTGGATCAAGCGCCGCGCTCCGTTCGCGGCAAAGCCTTGGCGTTGGGGGATACCGTGCATCGAACAATCGCTCCGTCCGCAGCAGCCGTTGTGGCTGCGCTGATGACGCACTGCCTGCCGGCGCGAGCCAATGATACCACCGCAGCCCTGACGACCGGGGGCCTCGAATTCCGCACCAATGCCGACATCGAGATGCTGTCGGAGGATCTGTCGATCTCGCGCGAGCGGATCGACGTGCGCTACCGCTTCCTCAATCGCTCCGGCACCGATCAGCACGTCACCGTGGCGTTTCCGATGCCGGAGATCGACTATTCGGACGCCAACAGTATCGAAGTGCCGAACAACGAAGCCGACAACTTCCTGAACTTCCGCACCAAGGTCGATGGCCGCGACATCACCGCTCAGCTCGAACAGAAGGCGCTGGTCGGCAAGACCGACGTCACCGCCCGGCTGCAGGCACTCGGCGTGCCTCTGCAGCCGCGGGCGAAAGCGACCCAGACCGCGCTCGAAGCGCTGCCGGCGCAGGCGCAGCAGCAACTGCTCAAGGACGAGATCGTCCGACCCGACGATTTCGATGCCGGCAAAGGCATGGAGCATCACCTCGCGCCGAACTGGCGGCTGCGGGCGACCTATTACTGGGATCAGACCTTCCCGGCCGGCCGCGAGGTGGTGGTCGAGCACAGCTACACCCCGAGCGTCGGCGGCAGCGTGCAGACTGGCATCACGGGCCCATATTCGACGGCAGAGGAGCGCGCCAACTACACGCGCAAGTTCTGCGCCGAGCCTTCGTTCGTCCAGGCGGTCGCAGCGATGACGCGGAAGAATGGCAACCAGCCGCCGCCGGAGCAGCGCGTCTCCTACGTCCTGACCACCGGCGCCAATTGGGCCAAGCCGATCGGCGATTTCCATCTGACGATCGACAAAGGCAAGCCGAACTCGCTGGTCAGCTTCTGCGAGACCGGCGTGGTCAAAACCGGCCCCACCCGGTTTGAAGTGCGCAAGACCAGCTTCAAGCCGAGCCGCGACCTCGACATCCTGATCATCGACGCCCCGCAATAGCGGTCGCGAACGTCCACTGCTGATTGGCTGGAACTTCCATCCGGCGCCGTACTTGATCTGCGGTTTCCGCAAAGGTGGCGAGCGATCCGGCTTGCGCGCCTTTGCGGCCAAGGACCGTCGATGGCGTCAGCGCAGCACCACCCCGCCTCCACCTCGTCGCGCCGGGCCGACGATCCGCAAGACAATCACGCAGCGATCACCGAGCGTGAGGTCGAGGACGTCGAGTCGCGATCGAGCCCGCGCACGCCGGTAATCTACGAGATCGTTCGCCGCCTCGGCGAAGAGGAAATGGCGCGGCCGGTGGTGTCGCTGTGGTGGTCGGGACTTGCCGCCGGTCTGTCGATCAGCTTCTCGCTGCTCGCGCAGGCGGTACTGCAGCAGCATTTGGAGCCGACCGACTGGCGGCCGTTGGTCACCAGTTTCGGCTATTCGATCGGCTTTCTGATGGTGGTGCTGGCGCGTCAGCAGCTGTTCACCGAGAACACCATCACGGTGGTGCTGCCGGTGATGGCGAACTGGTCGCTGCGTAATTTCGGCTGCGCCGCCCGGCTATGGGCCGTGGTGCTGCTGGCAAATTTCGCCGGCACGCTGTTCGCTGCGGCATTCTGCAGCTTCACGCCGGCGATTACGCCGGAGCTGAAGCGCGAGATGCTGGAGATCAGCCGCCACGTCGTCGAATACGGCTGGTTCGCCGCGATGATGAAGGCGATCGCCGCCGGCTTCCTGATCGCCGCGATGGTGTGGCTGCTGCCGAGCGCGGAAGGCAGTCAGGTCTGGATCATCGTGGTGATGACCTGGCTGATCTCGGCCGGCGGCTTCATGCACATCGTCGCCGGCAGCATGGAGGCGTTCATGCTGATGTTGGACGGCTCGGTCAGCATCGCCCAGGTGTTCGGCGGTTTCATTGCGCCGGTTCTGACCGGCAACGTTATCGGGGGCACCGCGCTGTTCGCGTTGCTGACCTATGCGCAGGTGATGAAGGAGATGGAGTGAACGGCGGCTGCCGGTCACCCCATCAGGTTGCGGTAGATTCCGGGGAGCGCGGCGGGGAGCCGGCCGATGTGTCCGACGATGGCATAACCGGCGCGGCCGAACAGCGTCGGAAAGTACGACTGCGCATCGACATCGATGGTGACGCCGAACACCGCAATGCCGCTGCGGCGCGCTTCCTGCACCGCCCTGCGGCTGTCCTCGAGCGCGAACCGGCCCTCGTAGTGGTCGACGTCGTTGGGCTTGCCGTCGGTCAGCACCAGCAGCAGCTTCTTGCGTTGTGGCTGTTTGGCCAGCTCCGCGCTGGCATGGCGCAGCGCCGCGCCGATCCGGGTGTAGTAGCCGGGCTTCAGCGCGGCGATCCTCCGCTCGACCAACGGGCTCATGCTCTCGCCAAAGCCCTTCACCGTCTCCACCCGCACCCAATCCCGGCGCCGCGACGTAAAGGTCAGGATGCTGTGCTGATCGCCGCAGGCTTCGATGCCGTGAGCCAGCACCGTCAGCGCTTCTTTCTCGACATCCAGCACGCGGCGATTGTCGACCCAGGCATCGGTCGACAGTGAGACGTCGACCAGTAGCGTCACTGCCAGGTCGCGCGCCTGTGGCCGGGCCGCGAGATGGAAGCGGTCGAAGCCGCCATCACCGGCGGCGATCTCACAGCGCGAGCGCACCAGAGCGTCGAGATCGA
The DNA here is from genome assembly GCF_010820945.1 of Rhodopseudomonas sp. BR0C11. Classification (NCBI taxonomy): domain Bacteria; kingdom Pseudomonadati; phylum Pseudomonadota; class Alphaproteobacteria; order Hyphomicrobiales; family Nitrobacteraceae; genus Rhodopseudomonas; species Rhodopseudomonas sp. BR0C11. The sequence continues at coordinate 13,879 of NZ_QTKI01000045.1, read as the reverse complement.
GATCATGACCATCAGCTTGCGCCCGCAGCACCTCGTGCCGAGGCCGCAACGCTTCGAACTGGCGTCGCACCCGCTTGACCAGCGCCCGTGTCGCCTCACCGCATTGCCAAGCCTCGCCCTGCTCCGGCGCGTCCTGCGCCAGAACGCGGCAATGATCCGCAAGATAGGCGCCGCGCTTGTAGTCCCATTCCGGATACAGCTTGCCGGCGGTGAGCCGGCTGTGCTCGATCGCTTGCGGCGGCAGATCGAGATCGAAACGGAATTTGCTCGCGGGCTTCTTGGTCGATTTGCCGATGGTGATTTCATCGAGATCGTCGGCCGCCTTGTCGGCGTGCTCGTCGTCGTCCTCGTCCGTCGGGCGATCGACATTGACCATCTCGGCCATCGCCAGGATCTTCTCGAACCGGTTGAGCGCCAGCGGATCGCGTTGCGGACCATCGTCCGCCTTTCGCTTCGCTGCCTTGCGCCGCGGCTCCGAACACGGCTTGGACGCCGCCTCGTCGGTGTCGTCGGGATCGAGGACCGGAGCCTCGACGTCGCGGGTCCAGACTTCACCCCACAATGGGCACGGCAGGAACGGCTGATAGCCCGGTGGCGACCGGACCGAGATCTCGCCGTCGGTCACGATCATCCGCCACAACTCGGGGTCCGGCGTGACTTCCGCGCCGAGCAGTCCCTGGATCGCGGCTTCGAGATCGCTCTCCATCCGCGGCAAAGCCCGCCGCGGCCGCGCCGCCGCGGTTGCGGCCGCAAGTAGGTGATAGGCCCGGCGAAGCCCGGGATAGGCCGCGAGGACCTGCTGGGTCGTGGCATGCACGCGGCGCAGCAGCAGAACATCCCGCCGCAGCGGATCGGCTTCATGCACGCTGCCGGTCGGCGCCACTGCGAACCAGGCCGCCAGCCAGCGGTACAGCGCGCGATTCAGCGCGACATCGGCGAACAGCGCGATCCGGTCGGGCAAGAAGAGCGTGGCATCGTCGCGGCCAGGCTGCATCAGCCGCTCCTCGCCGAGCCCGATACGCTGCCGCCACCCGAGACGGTGCCCCGAGGTGCGGGCGCTGCTGCCGGCAAGCTGCACCGCAGTCTCGCCTCCGAGCCCGCGATACATCACGCCGAGCGCGGCGCGGCAGTCGTTCAGCGTCGCCGCGTGCTCCGGATGCTCCGGATAGCTCGCCGCACGCCCCACCAGCCGATGCCAGGCGCGACCGACGGTTTCTTCGAGTTCGAGGAAGTCGAGCATGGCGGGCCTCTCAGCGGTGTTCGGACCATCGACTCGTCATTGCGAGGAGCGAAGCGACGAAGCAATCCATCGCCGCGCAGCGACCTGGATTGCTTCGCTTCGCTCGCAATGACGGAGGAAACGCATCACCCCATCACCGCGCCGGCGACTTCGATCAGGGCGGCCTTCACATCGGCATCGTCGGTCAGCGGCTCGATCAGGCCGGCGAGGACGGCGTCGCGCACCGAGAGGCCTTCGCTGATCAGGCTGGCGCAATACACTAACAGCCGGGTCGAGACGCCTTCTTCGAGGTCGTGGCCCTTGAGCTTGCGCAGCCGGCCGGCGAGTGCGACCAGCGGCGCGACGCGCTCGCTCGACAGGCCGCTCTCGGCGGCCACCACCGCGATCTCTTGTTCGGGGGCGAGGAAGCCGAATTCGATGGCGGCGAAACGCTGCCGGGTCGACGGCTTCAGCGCCTTGAGCAGGCTCTGGTAGCCGGGGTTGTAGGACACCACGAGCATGAAATGCGGCGGCGCCTGCAGTTCCTCGCCGGTGCGCTCCAGCGGCAGCACGCGGCGATCGTCGGCCAGCGGATGCAGCACCACCGCGACGTCCTTGCGGGCCTCGACCACCTCGTCGAGATAACAGATGCCGCCTTCCCGCACCGCGCGGGTCAGCGGGCCGTCGACCCACACCGTCTCGCCGCCCTTCAGCAGGTAGCGGCCGGTGAGATCCGCCGCCGTGAGATCGTCGTGGCAAGACACCGTGAACAGCGGCAGGCGGAGCCGCGCTGCCATATGCGCGACGAAGCGCGTCTTGCCGCAGCCGGTCGGCCCCTTCAGCAGCAGCGGCACCCGTCGCTTCCAGGCGTGTTCGAACAGCGCGCATTCGTTGCCGGCGGGCGTGTAGGGCGGCGGAGCAGGCAACGTCGCATCGATGGCGTGCAGAGCGGGCTTCATGGCAATCTCCGTGTGTGGAAAGAGGCGGCCACGGATCCCCGTGGCCGCCAGGGGGCCTATTCGGCCGGTTGCAGGGCGCCAGTCAGCGTGGCCTGCTTGGTGCGTCCGGCGACGAGGATCGCCCAGACGAACATCAGTGCGGAGATCAGCACGGCGACGCCGGAGCCGAGCCGCACCCAGTAGAACAGTGCGATCTGGTCCTGCACCTCCATGTAGCCCTGGCCGAGCACGCGCTGCAGATGCACCTGGATGATGCCGGCGAAGGTCAGCGCGAAGGTCATCACGCTCATCGCCGTGCACATCAGCCAGAAGCTGGCGATCGACAGCGCCTGATTGTACGGCGCGCGGCCACGAAGCTGCGGGATCGCGTAGGTCATCATCGCCAGGTTCAGCATCACATAGGCGCCGAAGAAGGCGAGATGGCCGTGCGCCGCGGTGACCTGGGTGCCGTGGGTGTAGTAGTTCACGCTGGACAGCGTGTGCAGGAAGCCCCAGACGCCGGCGCCGAAGAACGCCATCACCGAACAGCCCACCGACCACAGCAGCGCGGCACGGTTTTCATGCTTGCGGCCGGCCTTCCAGGTCATCTGCACGGTGAACACCACCATGGTGAAGAACGGCGCGACTTCCAGGGTCGAAAACAGCGAGCCGATCCACTGCCAGTAGCCCGGCGCACCGATCCAGTAATAATGGTGGCCGGTGCCGAGGATGCCGGAGAACAGCGCCAGGCCGATGATGACGTAGAGCCACTTCTCGACCACCTCGCGATCGATGCCGTTGAGCTTGATCATCAGAAACGCCAGCACCGACGCCATGATCAATTCCCAAACGCCCTCGACCCAGAGGTGCACGACGTACCACCAGTACATTTTGTCGAGCGCGAGGTTGGCCGGGTTGTAGAACGCGAACAGGAAGAAAATCGCCACGCCCCACAGCCCGAACAGCAGGATGTTGGTGATGGTGGTCTTGCGCCCTTTCAGCACCGTCATGGTGATGTTGAACAGGAAGATGAGGCAGACCACGACGATGCCGACCTTGATCACGAACGGCTGCTCGAGGAATTCCCGCCCTTCATGATAATGGAACAGATAGCCAACCACCGCGGCACCGGCAGCGCCGAAGAACAGCCAGAACTGCACCTTCGCCAGCAGCGGACTGAACAGCTCGTTCTCGGCCTCTTCGGGCACCAGATAATAGGCACAGCCCATGAAGCCCATCAGCAGCCAGACGATCAGCGCGTTGGTGTGGATCATCCGGACGATGTTGAAGGGCAGAAGCTCCGACAGCGTGTTCGGCAGCACATAGATGGTGCCGGCGAGCACGCCGAACGACACCTGGGCGAGGAACAACGTCAACGCGCCGTAGAAATACAGCAACGCGACCTTTTGGGTTTGATATTTCATCACGAGGTCTTTCTGATGCGGATGCGTGAAGGTCGGATCAGCCGGCGTCGTTCGGCGGCCAGTGCTGGGTCTTGATCTTGCTGGTCCACTCGAGGAAATCGGCGAGGTCACCCACCTCCTGATCGGTCAAATGGAACTGCGGCATCTGCCGCCGTCCCTGGACGCCGGACGGCTGCGACGCCATCCAGGATTTCAGCATCTCGCGGGCCTGAGCCGGATCCTTGTCGCCGCCCCAGCGCACCCAGACGTTGCTAAGCTCAGGAGCGAAATACGCACCCTCGCCGAGCAGGGTGTGACAGTTGATGCAGGAGTTCTTTTCCCAAACATGCTTGCCGCGGGCCACCGAGGGGGTGAGCGTCCCGGTGTCGGTCGACTTGGTCGCGATGTAATAATGGCTGTGAGCGGTGAGCCCGATGAAGATCGCGAAGAAGAAGGCCGAGCCGCCGAAGAACACATTGCGCGCGGCAGACTTGGTGAGGCGTTCAGCCATCACGTGATTCCTTTTCGATGTGGGGGAGGCGAAGGTGCGGCGCTGCAGCTTCGTCAGCGACACTAATCGACCGGATCGCCGCAACTTTGTGCTGGCTCAAGGTTCGGAACGATTAGCGAAGGGTTTGTACCAATGGCGAGGCGAGTGCACCGCACGCCACCAGCGCGATCCAGCCGAACAGCAGCGCCCGCCACGGCCCGGGCGAGCCGCGGAACCCGAAGTAATCGAGCACGACCAGGCGGGCTTTCAGCACCGCGATCACCATCAGCACGGCGCCGCCGGCAAACGCAGCAGCTGCACCACGACTGAGTAAAACACCGAGGATGGTCAGCAGCAGGAGAGCGACCGCGCTGCGATCTCGGAGCTGGGTGAACCGGATCATCGCATCACCGCATCAGATAGACGATCGGGAACATCACCAGCCACACCAGATCGACCATGTGCCAGAAACAGGTTCCGCTTTCGACCGCAGCCGCATTGGCGCGCCACGCGACGCCGAGCAGGATCGCGATCCCGAGCGCGACATGCAGCAGATGGAATCCGGTAAGCAGAAAATACAGCGTGAAGAAGGTGCTGCCATCGATATCGGCACCGCGGCCGATCTCGCCGGCATATTCGAACAGCTTGATGGCGATGAACGCGGCGCCGAGCAGACAGGCGCGCAGCGTCCAGCGCCACGTCGCCTGGCGTGAGCCGGCATGAGCTGCGGCGCTAGCCTTGGCGGCGAGCCAGCCGCTCGACACCAGGCAGAGCGTATTGGCGGCGGCGAGCGCCGGATCGAGCTGGCCCTGCCCGGCCGCGAACGCTTCAGGCTGCAGTGCCCGCGCGATTTGGAACCCGATCAGCAGCGCGCCGAACGCGGCGAGTTCGCTGAAGATCAACACCCACATCATCAGGTGACCAGGCAGCGAATCCAGCGCGCTGACACCGGACACGGTGCGGCTATCGGTGCTGTCGGAGAGCGCGGGCACGCCCGCTGCGATCGCGTCGGTCATGGCGCGACGATAGAGGCGGCTACCGCCGGAACGTTGTGCCGCGACAAACTCGCAGGCAACTCACCCGAGCTTGCGCCCCGACAAAGAGCCCGTCCCGCCGGCCGCTAGGATGGCTCCGTCAAACCATGAGGGACCCATGACCGAAGCCAAGCTGGGGCTGATCGTCGTGTCGGTGATCATCATCGCCTTCGCGTTCGCCATGCGGCGGTTCGGCGCGCTGCAAACCACGGGCGTGGTCGCCACCACGATCATCACGGTGGCGATTGCGGCCAGCCTGTTCCTGACCCAATAGGCAGGACTATCCCGTCGGATACAGCGCGGCGTATTCCTGCGCATACGGGGCGTAGGAGTCCTTCAACGTCGCCGAATTCAGCAGCATAGTGGCCACCAGACGGCCAGTGGCGTCATAGGCTTCACTGCGCACCCACATGCTCTCGGTCCGCTTGCTGCCGGATAGCGCCACCACCTTGCGCTCGATCCGATACGGCTCGCCGACATAGAGCGGCCCCTCGATCAGCCGGATTTCCTGATCGGCGAACAGGCCGACCACCGGTCCGCGCACCGGCAAGCCGTCCTGCTTGCTGAGATACTGGAACAGCACGCTCAGCATCTCGAGCGGGATGATCGCCTTGCCCCACGGCGAAGCTCCGCCCGGCCGATAGTACGGGGACAGCTCGGTGATGACCTCGAGCTTCTGCGCCAGCGAGAACGGATACAGCTCGCCCATGACCTGCTCATGGTCCATGCGCGCCGCCTGGGTCTTGGTCGTCATCCCGACCGAGACGTCGCGCAGGATCACCGGATCGGCCAACGGCTTCAGTTCGGTAAGGCGGACGTCGAGCGCGGACGGCGGCGCGTCGCGGCCGACCGAGACCGTGCCGCGCAGCACTTCGGTGCCGTCGCGCTTGACCATGCGGATAGTAGTGTGACGGCCACCGGCCGCGGGCTTGTCGACGATCGCCTGAACGTCCTCGCCCTCGAATGCGGCGTTACGGTAGTGAGCCGAGATGCAGCCTGTCTCGAACCATTCCTTGCCCCACAGCCGTTCGCACAGCGGCGCGAACTGGCTGAAATGCGTCGGGCCTTCGATGGTACCGCCCTTGAAGCCGAGCTTCTGAGCGGTGGCGTCGTCGTGGATCGAGGCGTGCGAGTCGTACACCTGGGCGTGCAGCATCTGCCGCGGCTGCCGCCACGGCCCGACCAGCGCGTCGCCGGTGTCGTCGATCGGCGTCTCGAATGCAGCTTGCGTCATCGTTTCGCTCCCAATCGTTTTCGCGCCGGCTGTTACCAGGTGTCGATGCAGGGCCGCTTGCGCTCGCTGCGCTCCGGCGGCGTCGGCACCGAGCGCAGCCCGGCCATGATCCACCGCCGCGTCTCGGCAGGATCGATCACGTTGTCGATCTCGAACACCGAGGCGATCGAGACCGCCTTGCCGTTGGCATACAGCTCCGCGACCTTGTTCTTGTAGTAGGCCTCACGCTCGGCCGGATCGGCGATCGCCTCCATCTCCTTGCGGAAGCCGAGGCGCACGTAACCCTCAAGTCCCATGCCGCCAAATTCACCGGTCGGCCAGGCCGCGGTGAAGAACGAGGCGTGGAAGCCGCCGCCGATCATCGACTGCGCGCCGAGGCCGTAGCCCTTGCGCAGCACGATGCCGAACAGCGGCACGGTGAGGCTGGCCCCGGTGACGAACATCCGCGCGACATGGCGGACGATCGCCGTCTTCTCGGCTTCCGGCCCGACCATGAAGCCGGGCGTGTCGCACAGCGACACGATCGGAATGTCGAACGCATCGCAGAGCTGCAGGAAGCGCGCCGCCTTGTCGCCGGCATCGGCGTCGATCGCGCCGCCGAGATGCTTCGGATTGTTGGCAATCAGGCCGAACGGTTTGCCCTCAATGCGAATGAAGGCGGTGATCATACCGACGCCGAAATCGCGGCGCAGTTCGAGCACCGAGTCCTCATCGGCGATCAGGTCGATGACGGTGCGGATGTCGTACACCCGCAGCCGGTTCTCGGGGATTGCCCGGCGCAGCAGCCGCTGGTCCGGAGCCTTCCACTCGCTCACCGCGCCCTGGAAGTAGGACAGATATTTCTGCGCGACCCGGGTCGCCTCCTCTTCGTCCTGCACCAGGATGTCGACCACGCCATTCGGCGACTGGAACGACACCGGGCCGACTTCCGCCGGATGATACACGCCGAGGCCGCCACCTTCGATCATCGCCGGCCCGCCCATGCCGATCGAGGCGTTCTGGGTGGCGATGATGACGTCGCAGCAGCCGAGCATCGCGGCGTTGCCGGCGAAGCAATAGCCGGAGACGATGCCGACCACCGGCACCAGGCCGGACAGCTTGGCGAACTGCACGAACGACGGACCGTCGAGGCCGGTCATGCCGAGCCGATCGGTGTCGCCCGGCCGACCGCCGCCGCCTTCGGCGTAGAACACCAGCGGCATCCGCCACTGCTCGACCAGCGTCAGCATCCGGTCGATCTTCTTGTGGTTCATGTGGCCTTGGGTGCCGGCCAGCACGGTGTAATCGTAGGCAATCACCATGCAGCGCGCGGCGTGCTCGCCGAACTGCTTGGCGTTGACGGTGGCGACGCCGGTGACGAGGCCGTCGGCCGGCGTGTTCTTGATCAGGTCGTCGAGCGGACGGCGGCGGCGCTGCGCGGCGATCGCGAGGCTGCCGTATTCCATGAACGAGCCTTCATCGACGAGCTGCGCGACATTCTCGCGCGCGGTGCGCTGGTTGGTCTTGCGCCGCCGCCCGACCGAGGCGGGGCGGTTCTCGTCGAGCGTGTTGGCCTGCCGCGCCAGCATCTCGGCGAGGTCCGGCCGGATCGCATCGAGATCGATATCCTCTTCCGCGACGACGTGGTCGCCTTCGACGTCCTGCGGCTCGAAATACAGGATCGGCTCGCCCTGCATCAGCGTCACGCCATCGGTGGCGACGATGCGCCGGATGCGGCCGCCCTGCTCGGCCGCAACCAGATGCTCCATCTTCATCGACTCGATCACCGCGAGCTGCTGCCCCGGCCGTACCACGTCGCCCTCGGCAACCGTGATCGCCACCACAGTGCCCTGCAGCGGCGCGGCGATCGCGACCGCACCTTCCGGCACCGGCTCGGCGTTGGCCGCAGAGGCCCCGCTGCTCCGCTTGTCGGCGCTCTCCGTCGCGATCAGCGGCTGACCAAACTGCTGCGCGGCTTCGACCAGATCGGCAACGTGCCGGTCGATGAAGCTGGTGCTGACGCGATTGGCCTTGAAGTCGGCGTGCGCGAGGATCGCCTGCAGCAGCGGAATGTTGGTGGCGACGCCGCCGATGCGGAACTCGCGCAGCGCACGGGACGCCTTGGCGACCGCCTCGGCCCAATCGCCGCGGCCATGCACGATCACCTTGGCGAGCAGCGAGTCGTAAGCCGCGCTGGTGGTGTAGCCGGCGTAGCCGAACGTATCGACGCGGACGCCGGGGCCGGACGGCGGCTCGAAGACCGCCAGCGTGCCGCCAGTCGGCTTGGTCGCGCCCTTGGCGTCCATCGTTTCCATGTTGACGCGGAGCTGGATCGCGAACCCGCGCGGCCGCGGCACCGAGGCCTGATCCAGCCCGAGCGCCGCCAGCATCGCGCCGCCGGCGACGGCGAGCTGCGAGCGCACCAGATCGACCGACAGCACCTCTTCGGTGACGGTGTGTTCGACCTGCAGCCGCGGATTGGCCTCGATGAAAGCAAAAGCGCCGTCGCCCTCGCCGGCTTCACCGTCGACCAGGAATTCGAAGGTGCCGAGGCTATCGTAGTTCGCCGCTGCCGCGAGAGTCTTGGCCGCCTCGACGATGCGGCTGCGCAGCCCCTCCGGCAGCGACGGGCTCGGCGCAATTTCGATCAGCTTCTGATTGCGCCGCTGGATCGTGCATTCGCGCTCCCACAGCTGGCTGACATTGCCGTGGCGGTCGCCGATGATCTGCACTTCGATGTGCCGGGCATTGCGGATGAGCCGCTCGGCGTAGACGCCCTCATAGCCGAACGCCGCCTTGGCTTCGGATTGGCAACGCGCATAGGCGTCGGCAAGATCCTCAGCGCGCTCGACGACGCGCATGCCGCGGCCGCCGCCGCCGGCCATTGCCTTGATCATCACCGCCGGCTTGTCGCCAAGCGAGGCGAAGAACGCCTGCACCTCTTCCGACGTCGACGGCCCGATGGTGCCGGCGATGATCGGCACGCCGCAGCGTTTCGCCAGCTCTTTGGCCGCGACCTTGTCGCCGAACAGCCGCAGCGCTTCCGGCGACGGACCGACGAAGGTGATGCCCTCTTCGGCGCAGCGTCGCGCCAGATCCGCGTTCTCGCTGAGGAAGCCGTAGCCGGGATGCAGCGCATCGCAGCCCGCCGCCTTCGCCGCCGCGATCACCGCTTCGATATCGAGATAGGCCCGCGCGCCGCGGCCGGAAATCTGTTCGGCATGATCGGCGATACGGACGTGCAGTGACGCCGCATCATCGGCGGGATGGATCGCCACCGTGGTCAGGCCGGACTCGGCAGCGGCGCGCGCGATACGGATCGCGATCTCGCCGCGGTTGGCGATCAGCAGTTTTCGGAACGGCATTGGGGATTTCCTCGGCAGGTAGCTTTGGGCCGGCAACGCCTGTGCGTCGCCGGCCGTCTCGTTTCACAGCGGCGCGTTGGCGTTGAGCTCTTGCTTCTTCACCTTGCCGGTCGCGGTCATCGGCAGCGCGTCGATAATACGGATCTCGGGAACCTTGTAGACCGCCATCCGCTCGGCGCACCAGGCCTGCAACTCAGCCGGCGTGACGGTTCCTTCGGCCTCCGGCTTGAGTTGGATGAAGGCGACCGGCACCTGGCCCTTGCCGGGATCGTCGCGCCCGACCACGCCCGATCCGAGCACCTTCGGATGCTGACCGAGCAGCGCCTCGATCTCCGGCGGAAACACGCTCATACCCTTGACCTTGAGCATTTCCTTGCGGCGGCCGAGGAAGTGCAGGAAGCCATCGGAATCGATGGTGCCGATGTCGCCGGTGCGCAGCCAGCCGTCGACCAGCGATTGCGCGGTCGCCTCCGGCTTATTCCAGTAGCTTTTGAGCAGCGACGGTGTGCGAACGCGGATTTCGCCTTCGCCGCCGAGCGGCACCAGCTCGCCGGTCTCGAAGTCGGTGATCTTGAATTCCGCACCCGGCACCGGCAGGCCGACGAAGATCGGCTGCGAGATCAGATCGAAATCGTCGCCCTGGAAACCGGCCGTGAAGGTGTTTGAGGTGTGGGTCTCGGTCATGCCCCAGGCGGCTTCGGTGAGGATCGTGCCGGTGAGATCCTTCCAGCGCTTGCGGTAGGTCGGATTGAGCTTCTTGACGAACGACACCACCCGCACCTGGCTCAGCGAGGACAGATCGAACTCCTTGAAGCGCGGATGATCCATCAGCTCGACCGCGCCGTCGACCGGCATCGCGGTGACGTTGACCTTGTAGCGCTGGATCGCGGTGAGCACGCCGAGCGCATCCCAGCGCGCCAGCAGCACCAGCGTCGCGCCGGTGAACAGTGGGAAGATCAGGCCGAAGTTTTCACCCGCGATCCAGAACTCGGGGAAGAATGACAGGAACACGCTGTTCTGATCGGCCGCCACCGAGATGCCGTGATTGGCGGCCGCCGTGTAGACCATGTCGCGCTGGGTGTGGACGCAGCCCTTCGGCATGCCGGTGGTGCCGCCGGTGTAGTTGAGCGCTGCGACCTCGTCGAGCGCGGCCGGCGGCAACGGCTCCGGCTTCGGCAGCGCAGCGAGCGCCGGCAGCAGGTCGGTCGCGCCGGGCACCGCAACGCGCGGGCCGCTTACCGAATCCGGCACCGGAATCGTCGGATTGGCCGGGATCACATCGGCAAAGCTGGTGACGATCACCTCGCGCAGCGAGGTCTCGGCCCGGACCTGCTCGACCACGCCGGCGAGCTGATCGAGCGCCACGATCACTTCGGCGTCGGTGTCGTTGAGCTCGTAGGACAGCTCGAAGGCGCGCGACAGCGGGCTGACCGGCACGTGGATCGCACCGAGCTTGAGGATGCCGAAGAATACGATGTGAAACTGCGGGCAGTTCGGCAGGAACACCGCGACGCGGTCGCCCTTCTTCACGCCCTTCTGCATCAGCAGCGCCGCGAAGCGATCGCTCTGCTCGTCGAGATCCGCATAAGTGGTGACGTGACCGTAGAAGATCACCGCCGGGCGCAACGGCGCGGATTTGGCCCAGGCGCGCAGATATTCGCTGAGGGCGACCTCGCCGTGCAGATATTGCGGCTCGCGCGGAGTGCCTTTCGGCCACGCCTTCGCCCACAGCTCGTGCAGCTTTGCAAGATAATCAGCTTCCTTGGCGTCCACGGTCATGTCTCGTCCTTGTTGTTCTTGTTTAATCAGTTGCGCTTCATCGTCGGATCGAGTGACGCCCGCAAGGACTCGCCCAGCGTGTTGTAGGCGAGCGCCGTGAACAGGATGGCGAGTCCGGGCGGATACATCTGCTCCGGCGCGATCTCCATGTTCTGATAGGCGCGTGCCAGCATGGCGCCCCAGCTCGGATCGGGCGGCTGGATGCCGAGACCGAGGAAGCTGAGGCTGGCCTCGGCGAGCAACGCGGCGGCGAGCAGCAGCGTCACCTGCACGATCACCGGCTGAATCGCGTTCGGCAGCACGTGGCGCCACAGGATGCGCGTGGTCGAACCGCCGAAGCAGCGCGCGGCGTCGACATACAGCTCCTGCCGCACCACCAGCGTGCGGGCCCGCACCAGCCGCGCAAGCTGCGGCGCGAACACGATGCCGACCGAGATCATGCCGTTGGTGAGACCGATGCCGAGCGCGCCGGTGACGGCGATCGCGAGCACGATCGCGGGGAACGACAGAAAGCTGTCGATGACGCGGCTGATCATGGTGTCGACCCAGCCACCCAGATAGCCGGCCAGAATACCGACCGGCACGCCGATCAGCACCGCGATCGCAACCGCCAGGAAGCTTGCATAGAGCGACGCCATGCCGCCGTAGATCAGCCGGCTCAGCGTGTCGCGGCCGAGATCGTCGGCGCCGAGCCAGTGCTGCGCCGACATCGGCGCCAGCGCCGCATCGATGTCCTGGGCGACCGGGTTATACGGCGCGATCCACGGCGCCAGCAGCGAGATCACCAGCAGCACCAGCAGAAACGTCAGGCTGATGGCGCCTCGCAGATCGGACACGAACCAGCGCAGGAAGCGGCGCATCCGGCGGCGGCGATGCTGATGCGGAGGAGCGGTGAGCGAGACCGACGTCATGACGCGATCCTCGGGTCAAGCACGCTATAGAGAATGTCGGTGAGCAGGTTCAGCGTCACCACGATCAGCACCATGGTGAACACCACTCCCTGCACCACCGGGAAGTCGCGGTGCATTGCGGCGTTGACGATCAGCCCGCCCATGCCGGGGATCGCGAACACCGCCTCGACCACGACGGTCGCGGCCAACATCCGGTTCGCCAGCAGGCTGATCACGGTGAGCAGATTGACGCTGACGTTCTTCAAGCCGTGCCGCCACAGAATCGACGATGGTGGCAGGCCTTTGGCATGCAGCGTGCGGACCTGCTGCGACGACAGGATCTCCACCAGCGAGGAGCGCAGCTGCCGCGCCACCTCGGCGATGCCGCCGGAGGCGAGTGCGAGAGCCGGCAAAATGGCATGACTGAGCGCGGCCGCCGGGTCCTTCATCAGCGACGCGGCTCCGGTCGCCGGCAACCAATTGAGCTGCAGCGAGAAGAACGCCACCAGCAACATGCCGAGCCAGAAATTTGGCACGGCAACGCCGAGCGAAGCGATCGCCATCACGATGCCGTCGATCCACGACCCCGGCTTTGCCGCGGCCGCGATGCCGAGCGGCACGCCGATCACCAACGCGGTCAGCAGCGCCAGCGCCACGATCAGCAGCGTGTGCGGCAGGCAGCGCTCGATCGACGTCAGCACCGCCTCGCTCGACACCAGCGAGGTCGACAGATCGCCCTGCACGGCCTTCCACAGCCAGGCGCCGTATTGCACGAGGAACGGCTGGTTCAAGCCATACAGCTCGCGGATTTCGGCGATGCGCTGCTCGGACGCGTTGTCGCCCGCCAGCGTCACCGCGACGTCGCCGGGCACCAGCTTGAGCAGCCCGAACACGATGAAGGTGGACAGCACAACCACCGGCACCGCGTGCAACAGGCGGCGGCCGATGATGCGCAGACGCATGGCGTTCAACATGACCAAACCCATTTGGCAGAACGGCGCCGCGGGCAATCGCGGCGCCGTTTGATCAGGCGAGCGAGATGTTCTCGAACTTCGGCTTGCCGAGCAGGTTCGGCTGGAAGTCCTTGACCTTCGCCGACAGCGCGTCGAGCTCGTATTGGAACGCCAGCGGCGCCGACAGCGCCTGCTCCACCGTGAAGCGCTGGATCTTGGCGAACACCGCGGCGCGCTCGTTGAGATCCTGGCTGGCGCGGCTTTCCTGAATCAGCTTCGACAGCTCAGGATCGGCGGTGCGGCCGGCGTTGTAGTAAGCACCCTTATCGAAGCCGAGCCCGTAGGTCATGCTGGGATCCGGGCGACCGGTCCAGGCCGACACCAGCATGTCGAACTTCTTCTCCTGGGCGAAGAACTGCGCGCTGATTTCGGCGATGGTGCCACGGGTGAACTTCAGCTTGATGCCGACCTTGCCGAGCTGATCCTGAATCACTTCACCGCGCCGCACCGAATCCTGATCGGTGTAGCCGCCGATGGTCATTTCCAGTCCATCCTTGTAGCCGGCCTCGGCGAGCAGCTTCTTCGCCTTCTCCGG
>NZ_QTKI01000448.1:0-3672 GCF_010820945.1 Rhodopseudomonas sp. BR0C11 | reverse complement strand
GTGCTTCCACCCGTCATTGCGAGCCGAAGATGAAGCAATCCAGCTCCGTGCACGACGCTGGATTGCTTGGTCGCTTCGCTCCTCGCAATGACGCCGATGTTGCGTTGGTGCATGTCGATCTACATGGAAGCTTCGCACAGGTGACGCCATGACTGCTGTTGCGCAACGTCGCTCGTTGCCCGGCTTCGGCCTCACCATGGGGCTGACGATCACCTGGCTATCGCTGATGATCCTGATCCCGCTGGCAGGGCTGTTTGTCAAAACCGCCGAGCTGAGCTTCGCCGACTTTTGGTCGACGGTGACGGCGCCGCGCACCCTGCATGCGCTGAAAATCTCGTTCGGCCTGGCGTTCGCCGCAGCCTGCGTCAATCTGGTCGCCGGGCTGCTGATCGTCTGGGCGCTGGTGCGCTACCGTTTTCCGGGCCGCCGGATCTTCGATGCGATCGTCGACATCCCGTTCGCGCTGCCGACCGCGGTGGCCGGTATCGCGCTGACCACGCTGTTCGCGCAGAAGGGCTGGCTCGGCGCGCCGCTGGCTGCGCTCGGCATCAAGGTGGCGTTCACGCCGCTCGGCATTTTCCTGGCGATGATCTTCATCGGGATTCCGTTCGTGGTGCGCACCGTGCAGCCGGTGCTACTCGATCTCGACACCGAACTCGAAGAGGCGGCCGAATGCCTCGGCGCTTCGCGATGGCAGACGATCTGGCGCGTCATTCTTCCCTCACTGACGCCGGCGCTGCTCACCGGCTTCGCCCTCGCCTTCGCTCGCGCGGTCGGCGAATACGGCTCGGTGATCTTCATCGCCGGCAACCTGCCCAATGTTTCGGAGATCGCTCCCTTGCTGATCGTGATCCGGCTGTCGGAATTCCGCTATGCCGACGCTACCGCCATCGCGGTGGTGATGCTGATCTTCTCGTTCCTGATCATCTTCGTCCTCAACCGGATCCAGCACTGGGCGCAGTCCCGGTCGCTGGCCACGGCGTGACGCCATGACGATGATTGCAACCAGTCAAGTCAGGCGTGCAGCGATCGCATCTGCAGACGCCGCCGCGCCAGCCGCCGCCGGACGCCGGTCCGCCCACACCGAGCCCGCTTGGGTGCGGCTACTGATCATCGGCTTCGCCCTCACCTTCCTCACCGTGTTCGTGGTGCTGCCGCTGATCCTGGTGTTTTCCGAGGCCCTGGCGAAAGGCATCACGTTCTATCTGTCAGCGCTGGCCGACGAGGAAGCGCTGGCGGCGATCAAGCTGACGCTGATTGCGGCCGGCATTTCGGTCGGTCTCAATCTGGTGTTCGGCGTCATCGCCGCTTGGGCGATCGCGAAATTCGACTTTCCCGGCAAGACTTTCCTGATCACGCTGATCGATCTGCCGTTCTCGGTCTCGCCCGTGATCTCCGGCCTCGTCTTCGTGCTGCTGTTCGGCGCGCAAGGCTGGTTCGGGCCATGGCTGATGGCGCATGGCGTCCAGATCCTGTTCGCGGTCCCAGCGATCGTGCTGGCGACGACCTTCGTCACCTTCCCGTTCGTGGCGCGCGAACTGATCCCGCTGATGCAGGAGCAGGGCCAGCAGGAAGAAGAAGCCGCGATCTCGCTCGGCGCCAGCGGCTGGACCACCTTCTGGCGCGTCACGCTGCCGAACATCAAATGGGGCCTGCTGTACGGCGTGCTGCTGTGTAACGCCCGAGCAATGGGTGAGTTCGGCGCTGTGTCGGTGGTCTCCGGCCATATCCGCGGCGAGACCAACACCATGCCGCTGCTGGTCGAAATTCTCTACAACGAGTACCAGATGGTGGCCGCATTCGCGATCGCCTCGCTGCTGGCGCTGCTCGCGCTGGTGACGCTGATCGTCAAGACCGTGCTGGAAGGCCGCATTGAAGAGGGGTTGCATCCCGATGACCATTGAAGTCCGCAACATCGTCAAGGAATTCGGCAGCTTCCGCGCACTCGACAATGTCGACCTGCGGGTCGAGACCGGCGAGCTGATGGCGCTGCTCGGCCCCTCCGGCTCCGGCAAGACCACGCTGCTCCGGATCATTGCCGGCCTCGAGTGGCCGGACTCCGGCGTGGTGACGATCGACGGAGAAGACGCGCTGGCCCACGGCGCGGCCGAGCGCCACGTCGGCTTCGTATTCCAGCACTACGCGCTGTTCCGGCACATGAACGTGTTCGAGAACGTCGCGTTCGGCCTGCGCGTCCAGCCGCGCAAGATCCGCAAGAGCGAAGCGGAGATCAAGAAGCGGGTCGGCGATCTGCTCGATCTGGTACAGCTCGGCTGGCTTGCCGATCGCTATCCCAACCAATTATCCGGCGGTCAGCGTCAGCGTATCGCGCTCGCCCGCGCGCTGGCGATCGAGCCCCGCATCCTGCTGCTCGACGAGCCGTTCGGCGCGCTCGATGCCAAGGTGCGTAAAGAACTGCGCGCCTGGCTGCGCAATCTGCACGAAGAGATTCACGTCACCTCGATCTTCGTGACCCACGACCAGGAAGAGGCGCTCGAAGTCGCCAACCGCGTCGTGGTGATGGACAAAGGCCGGATCGAACAGATCGGCTCGCCCGGCGATGTCTATGAGCGCCCGGCATCCGCCTTCGTGCACGGCTTTATCGGAGAATCGATCGTGCTGCCGGTCGAGGTGCGTGACGGCCGGGTCCGGCTCGGCGACCGCGACCTCGATCTCACAGCACAGGACACCGCCGCCGGCCCCTCCAAGCTGTTCGTCCGCCGCCACGACGTGACGGTCGGCCCGAGCGGCAGCGGCGTGTTTGAAGGTGCGGTGAAAGCCGTACGTGCGTTCGGCCCGATGCAGCGCGCCGATATCGTGCTGAGCGGCCTCGGTGGCGATACGCTGATCGAGATCGACGCCCCGCGCGATCACTCCCTCAAGGTCGGCGACCGTATCGGCCTGCACCCCCAGCGCTACCGCATCTTCGCCGACCGTTAGACCTTGGCTCTTCCGGTTGTGTAACGCGGCTCGCAGACCTGCGGGCCGCTAGAGTTCGGCTCGTCCGAGTGATAGGCCGAGGCCGCGCGCGCACTTACCAATCTACCGATCCCACGATTGCGCAACGATTCGACAAGCTCACGGCCAAGCTCCTGCCTCCGCGGCACCTGATTACAGAGAAGCACCCAGCGCCACCACTGAGCACCTTGCGGCAGGTCGAAATCATCATTTTCTCGCTAATGATAATCAATTGACCGCCCCAAACACGGGACAGGTCACGACAATAAGTAATATGTTGCCGCAGCGATTAGTCGATGAAGAGCACTTCATATCCGCGCAGCATTCAACCCCTGCGACAGAACGCCACAACATGGACCACCGCGGAGCACCATGATCCGCACCAACGCTGCATTGCGCACAGTGCAATTTGATTAGTTACAATCATGAGTTAGGCGTGCCAGCGACAACTACTCAACCACCGCACCCCAACTCACTCGCTGCATATGCTAACAGATGTGAGTAATTGATCTCGATCAAATACGCGTTTTAGTACGGTATGTGAATTTTGATGACAGATTGTGACTAATTACTTCCCGGACAACTCCGGCAAGCGTCGTGATGCAGGCTGAACCTGCACGAACGGACTTTTTCAAACTGAAATGATCTTCGCTCGAAGTCGCCCGCGACACGTGGACGGCGATCGATGGTGGCTGACAAACATCATTGTGCTTT
>NZ_QTKI01000447.1:0-3687 GCF_010820945.1 Rhodopseudomonas sp. BR0C11 | reverse complement strand
GAAGAAGAAGCCGTTCTTCGGCGCGGGCAGGATCACCTTGCGCGGCTTGCCGTCGATCGCGATGTCCGCGAGGATCATCGGCTGGGTCGAGGTGTAGTCCCAGTTGTCGCCGGGCGTCTCCTGATAGTGCCAGACGTATTTGCCGGTGTCGGCATTCAGCGCGACGATCGACGCCAGATACAGGTTGTCGCCGCCGGCCGGGCTACGCAGGTTGCGATTCCATGGCGAGCCGTTGCCGGTGCCGACATAGATCAGGTTGAGATCGGGATCGAACGTGATGGTGTCCCACGCCGTGCCGCCGCCGCCATTCTCCCACCATTTGCCGGCCGGGTCCCAGGTCTTGGCGGCCTTCTCCATCGACTCGTCTTCGAACGGCTTGCTCGGGTCGCCCGGCACCGTGAACCAGCGCCACGCCTGCTTGCCGGTCTCGGCATCATAGGCGGTGACGTAACCGCGCGCGCCGTATTCGGCGCCGCCATTGCCGATCACCACCTTGCCGTTGAACACCCGCGGCGCGCCGGTGATGGTGTAGGAATGTTCGTGGTCGATCAGCGTGTCGATCTCCCACGCCTTGTTGCCGGTCGCGGCATCGAGCGCGATCAGGCGGCCGTCATAGGCACCAACAAACACCTTGCCCTTGTACAGCGCGACACCGCGGTTCACGACGTCGCAGCAGCCGCGATAGCCCTTGGAGTGATCGACCTTGGGGTCGAAGGTCCACAGCTTCTTGCCGGTGCGGGTGTCGATCGCATGCACGACGCTCCACGACGCCGTGACGTACATGATGCCGTCGACCACCACCGGCGTCGCTTCGACGCCGCGCTCGGAGCCGAGGCTGTAGCTCCATTGCAGGCCGAGCTGTTTGACGTTGTCGGCGTTGATCTGGTCGAGCTTGCTGAAGCGGGTCTCGGCGTAGTCGAGGCCGTAGCTCGGCCAGTCCTTGGTGGTCTTGGCGTTGGCGACGATCGCCGCGCTGTCGACCGCACCTGTCACCGCGCGGATATGCGCGGCGGAGCCTTTGGCGTCTTGCGCGACGGCGATCGCCGGCGACAGCAGCGCGGCCATCAGCGCCGCGGCGCCGAGACGCCTCGCAGCTAATCGTATCGCTGGATGTTGGACAGGTCGGTGCGCAGTCCGCACCGCGTCAGCAGGCTTCCTCATGCATTCGCTCCCTACACGGCCTCTTGCCGGGCCGAGCGGAAGTGTTGCGCGCAGTCGAGAGAGCGTCAACCAGAATGCGGACGAGATGCAGACGCAGTTATTATCTCGCAATGCAATGCGCCGCGCGCTGCATTGCGATGCCGCGGCTGCGAACTACGCGCCGGAGAATTCGAACAGCTCGCCGTCGTAACCGGCTTCGGCCGGAATCCGCAGCAAACGCTTATCGCCGTCCTTGGTCATGATCGGCAGCACGGTCACGATGCTCTGTGCACGTGCGTGATCGAGCGCTGCCGCGACGCTCGGCTGCTGGCCGAGCCGGATCAGATTACGCGTGGTCGGAAACGGCAGCGTGAAGCGGCCGCTGTCGCCACCGTCGAGCGCCTCGCGCGGCGACAGCCAGATCGAATCGGTGGTCTCCCCGCCGTCATGCATGCCGAGCTGTTCGGGCGGCGCCTCGGCCAGGAAGAACCAGGTGTCGAACCGCTTCGGCAGCTTCTCCGGCGTGATCCAGTGCGCGTAAGGCACCAGCAGATCGAGCGCCAGCACCAGCTCGTTGTCGGCCAGGATCTGCGCAAACGCGATGCTGCCGTCGCACAGCGCCTTGCGATGCGCCGCCTCGATCTCGGCGGCGCGGCTGGCGGCGACCAGCGCGTCGCTGCCACGCGGCCGCGCCAGCAGGATGCCGCTTTCCTCGAAGGTCTCGCGGATCGCTGCGATCCGGAATTCCAGCGCCGGCCCGACCGATCCGTCGACCCCGGCATAGAGCTCCGGCCGCCCGACGATGTCGCGGTCGCCGGCATCGACGCTGCCGCCGGGGAACACCAGCGCCCCGGAGGCAAACTCGACCTGATAATTCCGGACCATCATGAACACGTCGAAGCCGGCCGCGGCCTGACGCAACAGCACGATGGTCGATGCGGGACGCGCGGCAGCCTCAACGGTCATGGTGTTACTCCGCAGCTTTGCTGCGCGGTTCGAGATCGGCGCGTTTGTCGACCCGCGCCAGCCGCGACAGCAGATAATCGACTTCTTCGCGTGCCGTGTCGGTCAGGCTCGCGCCCGGCTTGCGCTGAGCGCTCGACGACAACAGCCCGCGCTTCTTCAGCACGTATTTGCGAACCGACAGGCCGACGCCCTGCTGATGCTCGTAGCGGATCAGCGGCAGATGCGCGTCGAACAGGTTATGCGCGAGATCGCGCTGGCCGGCCTTCGACAGCTTGACGACGTCCACCAGCATGTCCGGGAAGCAGTAGCCGGTCATGGCGCCGTCGGCGCCGCGCTCCATCTCGAAATCCAGGAACAGGCCGCCATTGCCGCACAGGATCGACAGCGGGCGCAGCGATCCGTCCTCCTGGAAGCCGCGCAGCGTGGTGATCTTCTCGAGCCCCGGCCAGTCCTCGTGCTTCAGCATCACGCAGGATGCGCTGTCCATCACGATCTGCCGGATCACCTTGGGGGTCATCACCACCGACAGCGTCAGCGGATAATCCTGCAGCACCCAGGGCACGTCATCGCCGATCGCCTCGGTGGCCTGGCGGAAATAGGTGGTGATCTGCTCGTCGGTGCGCAGCGATGGCGGCGGCGCGATCATGACGCCGGCCGCGCCCGCATCCATCGACAGCCGCGCCAGCCGGCGCATCGCGGCGAAGCCCGGCGCCGAGACGCCGACGATCGTCTGCATCGACTTGGCGCGCTTGATGAAGCGGGTCGCCACCGCCTCGGCCTCGGCCGCATCGAGCTTCGGCGCCTCACCAAGAATACCGAGCACGGTGACGCCCTCGCAGCCGACCTCCGCGTAGAAATCGGTCAGACGATCGATCGAAACGTCGTCGATCTTGCCGTCGTCGTGGAACGGGGTCGGCGCGATGGCGAAGGTGCCTGCGGCTTCCGGGGTGAGCTTCATGAAGTGGGCCTTTCGATGGGTTTCACCGATGCCGGCAGGTGGAGCCGCGCAGCACCGGCGCTCGCCGCCGGGTATTCCCCGGGCGTGCGCCGCACGGCGCCCGTTCAGCGCGGGCGCCCGGCCGCCTTGATAGCCTCTTCCGAAAAGAAAATCTCGCCGGCGTGGGTCACAATGTCCTCCGCTGACCAAGCGTCGTGCGGAGGCTTCCAGCCTTCCATCTCCATCAGCTTCATCTCGCGCACCCCGCGCGGGCCGGAGACGCCGAGCACCTTGCCGGTCTGGTCGCCGGACAGGCCGGAGACCATGTACAGCACCGCCGGGGCGATCCCCTCCGGCGTCAGCGCCGCGCCCGGATTTTCGCGGTAGCGCGGCAGGTCCTCGGTCATCCGAGTCAGCGCGCCCGGCGCCAGCGTCCAGATTCGGATGTTGTATTTGCGGCCTTCGATCGCCAGCACGTTGGACAGGCCCCAGATGCCGCCCTTCGCCGCGCCATAGTTGCTCTGGCCGAAGTTGCCAAGAAGGCCCGAGGTCGACGAGGTGTTGACGATGACGCCGCCGCCATTGTCCTTCATCCATTTGAACACCGGCTGGGTGACGCAGAACGTGCCCTTGAGGTGCACGTT
>NZ_QTKI01000446.1:0-3688 GCF_010820945.1 Rhodopseudomonas sp. BR0C11 | reverse complement strand
GGGTGACGTCACGCTGGCCGGGATCGACCACGACGTAAGCGCCGCGCGCCACCGGGTTGCCGGAGACGCCGTTCGGACGCGGCAGCGGCGGCAGGCCCTGGCGCGACAGCGCCAGCACCGACGGACGCGAGGTCTGCTTCAGCGCGCAGTCCCAGGCCTGCGCGGTTTCGATCGCGTCGGCCGGGCGGAACACCAGGACGTTCGGGATCGCGCGCAGCGAGGGGACGTGCTCGACCGGCTGATGGGTCGGACCGTCTTCGCCGAGGCCGATCGAGTCGTGGGTCATCACGTGGATGACGCGCACGCCCATCAGCGCCGCGAGGCGGATCGCCGGACGGCTGTAGTCGGCGAACACCAGGAAGGTGCCGCCGAACGGCACGAAGCCGCCGTGCAGCGCGATTCCGTTCATCGCCGCCGCCATGCCGAACTCGCGGATGCCGTAGTGCAGATAGGAGCCGCCGAACGCACCCGGCTTCACCGACGCGGTGCCCTTGGCATGCGTCAGGTTGGAGTGCGTCAGGTCGGCCGAGCCGCCGAGGATGTTCGGCGACGCCGGCACGATGGCGTCGATGGTGAGCTGCGACGCCTGACGGGTGGCGATGGTCGGCTTGTCGGCGTCGAACTTGGCGATCAGGCCCTGCAGCGCGCCTTCGTAGTCCGCCGACAGCTTGCCGGCGAGCGCATCGGTGAAGCCGGTGCGGGTCGCAGCGTCGGCCGCGGCCAGCCGCTTGGTCCAAGCCTCGTGCGCCGCCTTGCCGCGGCCGCCGGCTTCACGCCAGCGAGCCAGGATCCCTTCCGGAATCTCGAACGGCGGATACGGCCAGTTCAGCGCAGCACGGGTCTTCTCGACCTCCTCGGCGCCGAGCGGTGCACCGTGCGCCTTCTCGGTGCCGGCGACCTTCGGCGAGCCGAAGCCGATCGTGGTGCGGCAGGCGATCAGCGACGGACGGTCGCTGGTCTTGGCCTGCTCGATCGCGGCAGCAACCGCTTCCGGATCATGGCCGTCGACGCGGGTGGTGGCCCACCCCGACGCGGCGAAGCGCGCGAGCTGATCGTCCGAGCACGACAGCGAGGTGTCGCCGTCGATCGAGATGTGGTTGTCGTCCCACAGCACGATCAGCTTGTTGAGCTTGAGATGGCCGGCCAGCGAGATCGCCTCGTGGCTGACGCCTTCCATCAGGCAGCCGTCGCCGGCGATCACATACGTATAGTGATCGACCAGCGCGTCGCCGTAGCGCGCGTTCATCATGCGCTCGGCAAGCGCCATGCCGACCGAGGTCGCAAGCCCCTGGCCGAGCGGGCCGGTGGTGGTCTCGACGCCCTGGGTGTGGCCGTATTCCGGATGGCCTGGAGTCTTCGAACCCCACTGCCGGAACGACTTGAGCTGATCGATCGTGACTTCCGGATAGCCGGTCAGATGCAGCAGCGCGTACAGCAGCATCGAGCCGTGGCCGGCCGACAGCACGAAGCGGTCGCGGTCAGCCCAATCGGGCGCGGTCGGATCGAACTTCAGGAAGCGGGTGAACAGCACCGTGGCGACGTCGGCCATGCCCATCGGCATGCCCGGGTGGCCTGACTTCGCCTTCTCGACACCGTCGATGGCGAGAAAGCGGATCGCATTCGCCATGTCGCGATGCGTGACCTTGTCGTGGATGTCGCGCGCGGGAACGTTCAAACCGGCCTCCCCAGATTCCAAATGTTGGGCATTACTTCATGCTTCGCTTGCGGTCGATCAGCTGCATGATCAACGGCGTCAGGATCAGCTGCATCGCCAGGTCGAGCTTGGCGCCGTGGATCACGATCGAGTTGGCGCGCGACATGAAGCTGCCTTGGATCATCGACAGCAGATACGCAAAGTCGATGCCGCGCGGGTTCTTGAAGCGGATCACCACCATCGATTCGTCGGCGGTGGGAATCCAACGCGCGATGAACGGGTTCGAGGTGTCGACGGTCGGCACCCGCTGGAAGTTGATATCGGTCTCGGCGAACTGCGGCACGATGTAGTGCACGTAGTCCGGCATCCGGCGCAGGATGGTGTCGGTCACCGCCTCGGTCGAATAGCCGCGCGCCGCACGGTCGCGGTGCAGCTTCTGAATCCATTCGAGGTTGATCACCGGCACGACGCCGATCTTGAGGTCGGCGTGCTGCGCGACGTTGACCTTGTCGGTCATCACCGCACCGTGCAGACCTTCGTAGAACAACAGGTCGGAATTCGCCGGCAGGTCCTGCCACTGGGTGAAGTTGCCGGGCGGGACGCCGTGCAGCGCGGCTTCCTCGTCGTCGTGAACGTAGTGACGGGTGCGACCGGTGCCGGTCTCGGCGTAGCTCTTGAAGGTCTGCTCCAGCTCCTCGAACAGGTTGGTCTCGGGGCTGAAATGGCTGAAGTGGCGGTTACCGCGCTCGGCTTCCTCGGCCATCTTGTTGCGCATGTCGACGCGATTGTAGCGGTGGAAGGCATCGCCCTCGATGAACGCGGCGTTGACGTTCTCGCGGCGGAAGATCTGCTCGAACGTCTTCTTCACGGAGGTGGTGCCGGCGCCGGAGGAGCCGGTGATGGAGATGATCGGATGCTTACGGGACATGAGGAGGTACTTCCAATTCCAACCGGGGGAGACGACGTCAGACGCGGAACAGACCGCGGCGGGCGAACAGCGGCGCCGAGCGCGACGCGGCACTCGGATCGGTGTGCAGCAGTTCGATGCGCTTGACCTTGTCGATCGACCCCATAATCAGCGGCGAGCGCTGGTGGATCGTCTTGGCGGTGAGATCGAGCACCCGCTCGCGCCCGGTCGAAGCGGCGCCGCCGGCCTGCTCCATCACGAACGACATCGGATGGGTTTCGTAGAGGAGCCGCAGCCGGCCATTGCCGTAGCCCGGACGGTTGTCGCCCGGATACAGGAACACGCCGCCGCGGGTCAGGATCCGATACACCTCGGCCACCAGCGAGCCGATCCAGCGCATGTTGAAGTCCTTGGCGCGCGGACCGTCGGCACCGGCGATGCACTCGTCGACGAAGTCGCGGATCGGCTGCTCCCAATGGCGATGGTTGGAAGCGTTGACGGCGTATTCGGCGGTGTCGGCCGGCACGGTGACGCCCTGGCGGATCAGCCGGTACACCTTGGCCTTGCGGTCGAGCGTGAAGATGTCGACGCCGTTGCCGAGCGTCAGCACCAGCGACGTCTGCGGCCCGTACACCACGAAGCCCGCCGCGATCTGGCAGGAGCCGGGGGCGGTGAACGGCTTCACGCCCGGCTGGTTCGGGATGATCGAGAAGATCGTTCCCACCGTCATGTTGGTGTCGATGTTGGACGAGCCGTCGAGCGGGTCGTAGGCGATCGAGATCGGCGCGTTCGGATCGCCGTCGAGCAGCGTGTCGGACTCTTCCGACGCCAGCGCCGCGTAGGGCACATCCTTCAGCGCCTTGACGATGATTTCTTCGGCTTTGACGTCGAGATCCTTCTGCACGTCGCCGTCGGCATTGCTGCCGCCATGCGCCGCGCCGGTGATGCCGGCGAGAGCCCCCTGCCCGATCAGTTCGGAAATTTCGATCGACCCCGCGGCGATCGCGCCGACCGCGGCGGCGACGGCTTTCCGCTGCGGATCAACCGCATATGAATCCAAAAGAACTGAGAGCGTTTGGCCCTGATCCATGATGACTCCCCCACAACGCAGCGCGGCCAATTGGCTC
>NZ_QTKI01000445.1:0-3711 GCF_010820945.1 Rhodopseudomonas sp. BR0C11 | reverse complement strand
CCAGCAGGCGAGCCGCATCGACCGGGCCGGGCATGGTGACGCGACCTTTCGGAATCCGCTTGAAGCCGACCCGGCTGTAATACGGCTCGTCGCCGACCAGCACGATCAGCTTGTGGCCCTGGGCGCGGGCATCCGAGATCGCGCGGTCGAGCAGCAGCCGGCCGACGCCGCGCGACCGGAATGGCGGCTCCACCGTCAGCGGCCCCAGCAGCAGCGCCGGTGTATCGCCGACCAGGATCGGCAACTGCCGCACCGAGCCGACCAGCAGCGTGCCGATCCAGGCGGTGAACGACAGCTCCGGGAGATGATCGACATGCTCGCGCAACCGATAGGCACTGAGCACGAAGCGGCCGGGCCCGAAGGTGCGCTCGTGCAGCCGCTCGATGGCCTGCGCGTCGTTCGGGGATTCGGGCAGAATGGTGAGTTTCAGATCGGACATGGCGGAGGCGAGATAGCACCGCCTCCGCATCAGGTCCATTGCCAGGCTAGACCCGCTCGGGGATGCCGCCCCTCACCTTGGCACCGTCCGAGCCACCGGACGGCGCATCTTCATCTCCGGCCGACCGCTGGGCGGCGCCCTTGGCGCGCGCCACATATACGGTCTGCGAGCCGGCTGCAAAGCCCGTACCGGCCGCTTCGACCAGCTCCAGGATTTTCAGCATCAGATCTTCCTGCACTTCCAGGAAGGTGTCGCCATCCACCGCATGCACATAGGCGAAGATCTCGACCTTGAGGGCGGCCGGCGCCAGCCCGATCAGCCGCACCCGGGCCGGGTCGTTGTCGACGTCCGGATGGTCGAGCAGCATCTCCCGCAGCGAAGCCAGCAGCGTCCGGATCTGATCGGAGGAAGTCTCGTAACGAAGCTCCAGAATCGGGTGGAACCAGAACTTGTCGCGGCGGCTGAAATTCTCGATCTGCAGCGCCGCAAGCGCGCCGTTCGGCACCGTCACCACGGTGCGATCGAGGGTGCGGATGCGGGTCGAGCGCATCCCGATGTCTTCGATGGTGCCGGAGGTGTCGCCGAACTTGCAGAAATCGCCGACCCGCATCGGCTGGTCGGTGACCAGCGTCAGGCTGCCGACCAGATGCTCGATGGTCTTCTGCGCGCCCAGAGCGATCGCGATACCGCCGATACCGAGGGCGGCGAGGCCGGCGGTGACGTTGTAGCCGAGGGCGTTGAAGCCGACGATGATCGCAAACGCGATGATGACGAACTTGACGCTGCGGCGGATGAAGGTGACCGCCGACAGCATCGACAGCCGGCCGCGCAACGTCATGCGATCGATCGCGAACGCCGCCAGCGAATCCACGACACGCCAAATGATCCACGACAGCGCGACCCAGCCAAGCAGTTCGATGGCGCCGGACAAATGCTGCCGCGCCACGATGGCGACGCCGGCGAGTGACATCGCGATCCGCAGCGCCCAGGCGGTAAGCAACAGCCGCACCGGCAGCGCCGAGGCTTCCAGCACACGCCTGATCCGCGAGTCGCCGGTCGAGCGACGCAACTTGAGGATGATGAAGCCGATTGCGCCGGTGATCAGCCAGACCGCGCCGAAGCACACGAACGCGAGCACGACCACCGCGATCCAGTGGCCGATCGGCACACCGGCGAAGCGGTATTCGTCGCGCAGCGCATAGGGCAGCAGCTTGTCGACCGAGCTCGACACCACCGTGCGCGACAGCTCGGGCAGTTCGGCCACCGTGCGGGCGGAGACCAGCCAGATCTTGACGCCGTCCTTGCCCTCGACGCGCTGCGCGATCAGGTCGACCGTGCCGTGGTCGGTGCGGACCATGCCGAACTTCTCTTGCTCGGGCGGCAGACTGTCGTCCTGGTCGCCCTGCGGTTCGGTGCTCAGCCGCAGCCGCGAATACACCACGCCGCCGCGGTCGAGGATGCGCTGAAGCTGCTGCGCGACGCTCGGGCCCCAGGCGTCTTTCTCCTGGCTGAGGTCGAGATACATCGCGGCGCGTTCGTAGTTCTGCTCCGCCGCGGCGGCGATGAAGCCTGCCACCATGCCGGCCGGCGTCTCGCGGCCAAGCGGGTCGGTCGGCGCCGCGGGTTGCGCGGGTGCCGCACCATTGCCGTTGGTGCCGGGGATCTGGGCGAAGGCAGAACTCGCGACCACAAGAGTCATGGTCGCGACGAGGATCAGGGCTCGAAACAACGCGCGTGCAGATGACGTCAAAATCGCTCCTCTTGAACGGACAGGCGCGGAATCGGGACGAATCGTCCACTTGGGCTCCACCGTCTCCGGCGCCCCGCGATCCCAGCGCAAAATGCTTCGGCCGCACCGATAGTCAGGAAATGGGCCATCTCTGTGGTCGCGCGTGACCAGCAACACGAGGGAACCCGGATGGTCAAGTTGGGGCCGACGCCCAGCGCTTTGGCAATTTTACCGCCAAGTCGCGATCGGCGGCCGGCCCTCGAGCACTTCGGCGATCCGCAGCCGGGTCCCGGGCGTCGTTTCGGCCGGCAGCGCGTCGGCGGCGAAGAAGCCGCTGGCGATGATCTCGTGGTTCGGCTCCGGGGGCCGATCTTGTTGGTATTGACGCACCACATAGACGGCAACGTGGTCGCGCGGCGAGACATGGCTGTTGAAGAAAATGCCGTGCAGCGCCGGCGCCCCGGTAAGCGCGATGCGGCCCTCCTCCATCAGCTCGCGGGTGAGCGCATCGACGAAGCTCTCGCCGACCTCGACTCCGCCGCCCGGCAGATGCCAGCCGCCGACATAAGAGTGCTGGATCAGGAACACCCGGTCCTCAGCATCGAGCACCACGCCACGCGCACCCAGCGTCATCCCGCGGGCGAACCGCCAATACAGATGAAACATCCGGGTCAGCACCGGCTCGAATTTCAAACGCAGATTCTGAACAGCGGTCACCGCCGGTGCCCCTCGCGCCAAGGCGCAGCGGAGGCTTGCGCCGGTCCGGCCAACTTGCCAAAACCGCAGAGGTTTTCACAGGCGGCGGTTCGCGACCGGCTCGCAAGCGCGCGGCGTCGCGACAGGATCGGGCGATGACCGTATTCACTCTGGCGCATCTGTCCGACCCGCATCTGCCGCTGCCGCCGAAAACCAGCCTGCGCCACCTCGCCTCCAAGCGTGCTCTCGGCTACCTGAACTGGCGGCGCAACCGCCATCTGATCCACCGCCGCGACATCCTTGATACGCTGGTCGCCGACCTGCAAGCGCAGCAGCCCGACCACATCGCGGTCACCGGCGACCTCGTCAATATCGCTCTCGTCAACGAATTCGCACCGGCGCGGCAATGGCTGGAGAGCGTCGGCCCGGCTGACCGCGTCAGCCTGGTGCCGGGCAATCACGACGCCTACGTCCGCTCCACCGCGCACCGCTTCGCCGAGACGTTTCCGGACTACATCAGCGGCGACGATGCGCCCCCGGGCTTTCCATATCTGCGCCGGCGCGAGGCGATCGCGATCATCGGGGTGTCGAGCGCGGTGCCAACCGCGCCGCTGCGCGCCACCGGCTGGCTCGGTGCACCCCAGCGGGCCGCGCTGGAGGCGCTGCTGCAGGGTCTTGCCGGCGAGCGGGTGTTCAAGGTGCTGCTGATCCATCATCCGCTGCAGTCGCGGTCGCGGCACAAGCGGCTGACCGACGCCGCCGAGCTGATCGCGCTGCTGCAGCGGCATCCGGTCGATCTGGTTCTGCATGGGCATGATCACGTCCACGCCACGGTCCTGATCGACAC
>NZ_QTKI01000444.1:0-3720 GCF_010820945.1 Rhodopseudomonas sp. BR0C11 | reverse complement strand
GGGGGGGCAGGGCGGGGGGGATCGCGGCGGCAGCTTGCTCGCTCATTGCGGGTATCTTGGTGTGGGTTTTGGACAGTGCCATGCAGGGTCTCCGGCATGGGCCGCGAAGCGGCCGGGCCTTCTCCTAGCATGGCGCCGGCCGGGATGCGACGCGGCCGATCCCAGCCTGCCGCCGTTCTCAACCGCTCCTTAACCATAGTTGTTTTAACTCCATTAACGATGAGGAGCTGTGCGTCTGCTCCTCATCGTTGTTCAGGATTCTGATTTTGTTGGAGTTTTTGCAGTCGTGACTTGGGCTCCAGCACCGGGCCGCCGCTCTCGCACAGCTTTGTGCGCCGGTTCCGCATGCCTGGCGCTCGCTGCGATCGGCACGATTCCGGCGGCTGCGCAGAGCCTGACCCGCGATCTGTTCAACCCACAGCGTGGCGGCTTTGTCGCCACCCAGGACCTGCCTCTGCGGCCGACGCCCGGCGCCGCGACCAGCTCGGCATCCCGGGGCCGCAACGTGTTCACGCAGCCCCAGGACGATGACACCAATACGCCGTTGCGGCCGACTTCGACGGCGGCGCTGCAGCCTCCGCCCGGCAGCGCCAATCCGGACAATGCCGGCGTCGCCTACGACGCGCTGAACCGAAAACGCCAGCGGCCGAAATACTATCCGGGTGCGCCGCGCCCGAAGGCCGTGGGACCGGGATCGCCGATGGTCACCCCGGCGCCGCCACCGGCGCGGCCGCTGCCGCCGTCGCAGACCGCCGCCAAACCGCCGCTCCCGCCCGCGCTCGCCGGCCGTGTGCCCGGGCAGCCGACGCGTCGGCAGCTCAAGACCGACGACGATCCGTTCGGTCCGGTCGGCGATTACGCCGGCAGCTTCCTGATCAAGGGCGCGCTCGAAGTCGGGGGTGGCTACGACACCAACCCGGCGCGCACCAACACGCCGCGCAGCTCTGGCTTCTACAAGGTGGCGCCGGAACTGATGATCACGTCGGATTGGGAGCGGCACGCGCTGGTGGCCGATCTGCGCGGCGCGTTCACCGGCTATGGCCACGACTTCAATCCGCCGGCCGGAACGGTGTCGCCGGCGCCGATCAGGCTCGACCGGCCGGAGTTCAACGGCCATGTCGACGGCCGGCTCGACGTCAGCCGCGACACGCATCTGATCGGCCAGGGGCGCCTGATCGTCGGCACCGACAACCCGGGCAGCCCGAACATTCAGGCCGGCCTGACTAAATATCCGCTGTTCACCACCACCGGCTTCTCCGGCGGCATCGATCAGAGCTTCAATCGCCTGCAGGTCTCCGCGGTCGGCAATTTCGATCGCACCGTGTATCAGGATTCGCAACTGACCGACGGCACCAGCGACTCGAACAAGGACCGCAACTACAATCAATATGGCGGCGTCGGCCGGGTCAGCTACGAGCTGAAGCCGGGCCTGAAGCCATTCGTCGAGATCGAGGGCGACACCCGCGTGCACGATGTGCCGGTGGATCGCTATCTGTATTTGCGCGGTTCCAATGGCGGCTATGCCAAGGGTGGCACCAGCTTCGAACTGACGCGGCTGCTCACCGGTGAAATCTCGATCGGCTATGCGACGCGCACCTATGTGGACCCGCGGCTGGAGAAGCTCGGCGGCCTGCTCACCACCGCCTCGCTGGTGTGGACGGTGACGCCGCTGACCACGGTGAAGTTCAACGCCGACACCCAGATCTCGGAATCGCCGTTGCCCGGCGTGTCGGGCGTGTTCACCCGCACCTATACGGCGGAGGTCGACCACGATTTCCGCCGCTGGCTGACGGCGATCGGCAAGTTCACCTACGGCACCTACGACTATCAGGGCTCCGGCCGCTCCGACCGGCTGAATTCGATCGAAGGCAACCTGATCTACAAGCTGAACCGCTCGGTATGGGTGAAGGGCCAGCTTCGCTACGACAAGCTGGATTCCAACGTCGTCGGCGGCAGCTACGACGCCACCGTGGTGATGCTCAGCGTCCGGCTGCAGAACTGAGCCGCGGGGCGTTCGGACCCGCTGGGGAACTGGCTTCAATCGCCGGCTAATCGTTGAGGGCCGAGGCCTCCGGCCGCCACGTCAGCAATCGCTTCTCCAGCGCGGTCAGCAGTCCTTCGGCGACCAGTGCCACCACGGCGATGACGATCATCGCGGCGAACACGCCGTTGGAGTCGAATGAGCCCTGGGCGGTGGCGATCAGCAGGCCCATGCCCTCGCGGGCGCCGAGGAATTCGCCGACGATGGCGCCGACCAGCGCGAACCCGAAGCTGACATGCAGGCTCGCCAGGATCCACGACAACGCCGAGGGGATCACCACTGAGGTCGTCACCTGCCACGGGCTGGCCCCGAGAATCCGCGCATTGGCGATCAGGTTCTTGTCGGCTTCGCGCACGCCCTGAAACGCATTGGCGAACACCACGAAGAACACCATCACCACCGCCAGCGCGACTTTCGACGCCGCGCCGAGCCCGAGCGCGACGATGAAGATCGACCCCAGCACCACGCGCGGAATCGAGTTCGCGACCTTGATGTAGATCGAGAACACGTCCGACAGCAGGTGATTGCGGCCGAGCGCGATGCCGCACAGCACCCCGAGCACCGCCCCGATCAGGAAGCCGGCGCCGGCCTCGTAGATCGTCACCCACACCTGCTGCCACAGCGGGCCGATCGAGGTGCCGTTCTGAATCCAGTCGATCAGCTTGAGCACGATGCCGCTCGGCTGGCCGAAGAAGAACGGATCAATCACGCCGAACCGTACGCCCAGCTCCCAGCCGGCGATCAGCACCACCAGCACCGCGAGCCGCAGCGCCAGCACCAGCCGCGCCCGCCGCCGCATGCGGACGGCCATCGGCTCTGCGCGAATGTCCGTCTCCGGCTTGCTGATTGTCGCATCAGCCATCAGCATGCTCCTCGCACGTCGCCGGTCCCATGCGAGGCCCTCATGGTGAGGAGGCGCGTCAGCGCCGTCTCGAACCATGAGTTTGCGCGGCTCTCATCCTTCGAGACGCGGCGAAGACGCCGCTCCTCAGGATGAGGACGCTGCGAGTTGTGGCGATGGCGAATGTCGCGATGCCTCCTCAATGTCCCGCCCTCGCGCGCAGGACTTCTTCGCGCAGGTCGTCGCTGATGCGGCGGGCGATGGCGATGAAGCGCTCGTCGTAGCGGAGCGTGGCGACGTCGCGCGGACGCGGCAGGTCGATGGCGTGCACCGACTTCACCCGCGCCGGACGCGTCGTCAGTACCGCGACACGGTCGGCCAGCAGGATCGCTTCATCGAGGTCGTGAGTGACGAACAGCACCGCGGAGCGCGCCTGCGCCCACAGCTGCAGCAGTTCTTCCTGCATCAGTTCGCGGGTCTGGACGTCGAGCGCCGAAAACGGCTCGTCCATCAGCAGCACCTGCGGATTGTTGATGAAGGTCTGCGCCAGTGCCACGCGCTTGCGCATGCCGCCGGACAGTTGATGCGGATGATGGTTCTCGAAACCCTTCAGCCCGACGCGGACGATCCAGTCGCGGGCTTGCGCCTCGGCATCCGCCTTGCCGACGCCGCGAAACAGCGGCCCGGCCATCACGTTGTGCAGCACGCTGCGCCAGGGAAACACCGCGTCCTGCTGAAACACGAAGCCGACGCGGCGATCGACGCCCTCGACCGGCGCGTCGAACAAGGTGACGCGGCCGGCCTGCGGCTTCGCCAGCCCGGCGATCAGCCCGAGCGT
>NZ_QTKI01000443.1:0-3728 GCF_010820945.1 Rhodopseudomonas sp. BR0C11 | reverse complement strand
GGGCGGCGGCAAGCGCCGCCCGCAGCCTGGTGCTGGCCGGGCGACGCCCGCTGCTGATCGCGCCGGATCGCGAGGTCATCAGCCGCGGCGAGACGTTGTCGCCGGCCGCTGCCGCATTGCTCGCGCGGCTGCAATGGGCCGACCTGCTCGACGCCGAAAGCGCGCTGCCGAGCGAAGGCAGGTTTTCGGTGTGGGGTGACGGAACCTTGCGGCGGGCCGCGCAAGGCGAGGGTGCCTGGCACCTCGATCGCGCCAGCTTCGAGCGGCAGATGCGGACCAAGCTGAATAACGATGCGATCGAGTGCCATCCGATCATCGTCACCATGCTGGTGCATCACTGCGATGGGGTCGTGCTCGAACTCGGCGATGGCCGCGTCGTGTTCGCCGACGCGGCCATCGACTGCAGCGGCCGCGCCGCGTTGTCGTCGGGAACGGCAGCGGGGCGACGCCGCACCGACCGGCTGGTCGCCGTGTGGCGCGTGCTCGACCTGCCGGACGATACCGAGCCCGCCGCGGCGACATTGATTGAAGCGGTCGCGCTGGGCTGGTGGTACATGGCCCCACTGCCGGGCAACCGCATGATGCTCGGCCTGTTCACCGACACCGATTTGTTGCCACCCGGCGCCGCCCAGGATGGCTCGATCTGGACCGGCCTGGCTGCGTCGACGGTCGCGATCGCCCCGCGGCTGCGGAGTCTCGGCCTCGACTCCACGGCAGCAGCTGCGCCGCCCCAGGTCGCGCCCGCCGCCACCGTCACGGCCAGCCGCTTGATCGAGGGGCGCATCCTGCGCGCCGGTGATGCCGCGGCCGCGCTTGATCCGCTCGGCGCCAACGGTCTCGCCACCGCGCTGTGGAGCGGCATGGCGGCCGCCGAGGCGACGCTGACGCTGACCGATGGCGATCCCGAGCGGGCCGACGCCTATGAGCGCGATTACTTGCAAGGCATCGCGCAGCACCTCGTCACCCAGCAGGCAATGTACGCCGCCGAGCCACGCTTCGCCGATGCGCCGTTCTGGCAGCGCCGCCGCACTGTCGCATCGTCCCACCCTAACCAGGAGATCTCGCCATGAAAGCCTCTCTGCGCACGCTCTTTGCTGCTGCCGCCCTTGCTATCACGTTGCCGGCCGCGGCTTCCGCCGAAACCAGCGCTGTGAAGATCATCGCACCGACCGATAAGACGATCACACCGAGCGGCACCTGGAGCATCGGCGCCCGCGCCGGCGACTTCGTGTTCATCGGCGGGATGCGCGGCACCGACCGCGTCACCGGCAAGATGGTCGACGGCGACGAGGCGCGGATCCGGCGGATGTTCGACAACATGCTCGCCGCGGCCGAAGCGGCAGGCGCCACCAAGGCCGATGCGGTGCGGCTGACCGTGTTCGTGACCGACGTCGCTAAGTACCGTCCGGTGGTCAACAAGGTGCAGAAGGACATCTGGGGCGACGGCCCGTATCCGCCGCGCACCGTGCTGCAGGTGCCGGCGCTCGACCAGGGCGACATCGCCGAAATCGACGGCACGTTCTACGCACCGGCGAAGTAAGACCGCCGGCCTCCGGGCTCATATTTGAACCGGTGCGGGCCATCGCGCGACTGGAAGGAAGCACGATTTCCTCCCGGAGGCGCCGATGGCCCGGCCGCATTTTGCTCTCACGTCTTTTTTGCTGGCGAGTAGTGTCTCCCTCTCTGTCTTTGCGTTTAGTTTGCCGACCCACGCTCAGAGTGAGGACGCGGCGCAGACATGCTAGCAGCCGATCACCTCGGTCGAGGCAAGCCTCGCAGCATGCACGGCGGCGATCGACTCCGGCGACAGAGACGGCGCGGTCGCTGACTTTCAGCACACCGTGAAGCTCAGCCCGCAGTTCAAGGAAGTGGCCGAGCGGCTGCAGGAACTCGGCGTCCAGATGTAGCCGCGCGGAGTGCTGCGAGCGAATGCCTTCGCGTTCGCGGTGTTTATTGTTATCCTTGGAAATTGCACCGGCGGCGCAGCTCGCCGCGACTTAGCTATGAGCCTGCCATGGACCGTGAGTTCCTCGCCGATTTGTTCGCGCCATTCGGTCCGGTGACGATCCGGCGGATGTTCTCGGGCTTCGGGATCTCGGCTGACGGCGTCACGTTTGCGCTGGTGATCCGCGATGCGATCTATCTGCGCACCGATGCGGACGGCGCGGCGCGGTTCGAGGCCGAGGGCAGCCGGCCGTTTCGCTACGACACCCGCACTAAGACGGTGACGGTCGGCTCGTACTGGCTGCTGCCGGAGCGGCTGCTCGACGATCCGGACGAGCTCGCGCAATGGGCCCGCACCGCCCACGCCGCCGCCGAGCGCGCCGCGCTCAGCAAGGCGTCGAAGACGCTGCGTGTGACCAAGACGAAGACTGCGGCTGATAGCAATAAGGCGCCGAAGCTAACCAAGCCGGCCAGCGCTCAACGGAAGGTCAAGACAGTTGCGAAGGCAGCAGGTCGGGCCAAGACCGCGAAGACCACAAAGGCTCCTGCGGCGAAGCGCGGCCGGGCGGCGCGCTAACGGCGGCGTCAGGCGACGGCGGCCTGGGTGACGCCGGAGAATTCCGGATCGGTCTCGCAGATCACGCGGTTGCGGCCGTTGCGCTTGGCGGCGTAGAGGCACGCGTCGGCGCGTTCGATCAGCGCTTCGGCATCGTCGTTCGGTTTCAGTGTCGACACGCCGGCCGACAGCGTCACCCGGCCGAGAATCTCGCCGGTCGACTTCTTCTTCAGCTCCTTCGACATCACCAGCCGGCGGATGTTGTCGGCGACGATGATCGCCTGGCGCATCGGCGTGTTCGGCAGCACCACGGCGAATTCCTCGCCGCCGTAGCGCGCGGTGAAGTCCTGGCCCTTGATGCTCTGCTTCAGCGTCAGGCCGACGAGCCGCAGCACCTGGTCGCCGGTGAGATGGCCGTAGGTGTCGTTGAACGACTTGAAGTGATCGATGTCCATCATCAGCAGCGACAGCGGCTGCTGGCTGGTGCCGGCGTTGCGGATCGCTTCCTGGACGGTGCGGTCGAACAGCTTGCGGTTGCCAAGGCCGGTGAGGGGATCGGTGAGGCTCTCGGCGCGGATCGCATCGAGGCTGACCTGAAGATTGGCGATCTCCTGCTTGGAGGTCGACAGCCGCTCTTCGAGCGCGCTGTTGGCCTGCTGCATCTCGCGGGTGGTGACGACCAGACGCTCGACGATCGCCTTGATCTGGTTGTGGTCGGTCGCCAGCGACAGCTTCTGGCTTTCGCCGCGCAGATCGTCGCCGAAGCTGGCGGTGCTGCCGAGCGTCTTGGCGAGCAGCGCCATGATGTCGTCGATCTCGTTGGCGACGCGGGCGCCGATCCGGTCGATCCGGTCGGTGGTGCGGCCGTGCGACAGATAGGTATCGTGCAACTGGTCGAGGTCGGCGTCGGTGAGGCTGCCGCGCTCCGCCAGCGTGTCGTTGATCGCCTTGTTCAGCTCGGGGTTGTAGCCGGTCGCGTAGACGTACCAGATCTCGTAATTGCGCGGGACGGCGCCTTGGCGGAGGGTCTTGATCTGGGAGAGGGCCACCTCGGCATAGGCCATGGTGCGGTCATGGTCGTCCTGCAGCGCGGCCACGAGCCACCCTCCGGTCAGGCGTTTTCAACGCGTGTTTGAAACGGTGTAAGGCTACGGTGCGGGTGGTGAAGACCTCGTAAACACCGCCCAATCGCCCATCAGCCGCGCGCCCGCACCGGGCGCAACAGGAA
>NZ_QTKI01000442.1:0-3695 GCF_010820945.1 Rhodopseudomonas sp. BR0C11 | reverse complement strand
CGCGAGCACTGAGCTGACTCTTGAGCGGGGCCGGGCGTAGGGAGCTTTTGCCGACGCTACGGCGGCTGGCGAGGGACGCGCTCAGCTCTGGAACGGCGGCTTGTCGAGGCCCTTGGGCGAAGCGGTAAAGATCTCGCAGCCGTCTTCGGTGACGCCGATCGAGTGTTCGAACTGCGCCGACAGCGAGCGGTCGCGGGTGACCGCGGCCCATCCGTCGGACAGGATCTTCACATACGGCTTGCCGAGATTGATCATTGGCTCGATGGTGAAGAACATTCCGGGCTTCAGCACCGCGCCCTGCCCGGGGCTGCCGACGTGGATGATGTTCGGCTCGTCGTGGAACAGCCGGCCGAGGCCGTGGCCGCAGAAGTCGCGCACCACGCTCATCTGCTGCGGTTCGACGAAGCTCTGAATGGCGTGGCCGATGTCGCCGGTGGTGGCGCCCGGCTTGACCGCGGCGATGCCGCGCAGCAGCGACTCGTAGGTGACGTCGATCAGGCGCTCGGCTTTGCGGGCGATCGGACCCACCGGATACATCCGGCTGGAGTCGCCGTACCAGCCGTCGACGATCATGGTGACGTCGACATTGACGATGTCGCCTTCCTTCAGCGGCCGGTCGCCCGGCATGCCGTGGCAGACCACGTGATTCAGCGAGGTGCAGGTCGAGTAGCGATAGCCCCGATACATCAGCGTCGCCGGATAGGCGCCATGGCTGAAGGCGAAGTCGCGAACGAAGTCGTCGATCTTCGAGGTCGGAACGCCCGGCTTGACGATGTCGCCCAGTTCGTCAAGGCAGCGCGCCACCAATTGACCGGCCTTGCGCATGCCGGCGAAGCCGGCCGGGCCGTGCAGCTTGATCTGCCCGGTCTTGCGCTGGGCGGTTTCGGTGGCGTCAACGTAGCTCATGCGGACCAGTCTTTTGGGGATGCGGTGATTTGAGCCCAATCTAGTGATCGCGGCCCGCCGCAGCAAGCGCGCGCGCCGGCCGTCTGGGTCGCCGGCCGGACATGGCCGCCGCAAAAGGCTATCGGCCGCAATGCTCTCTTGGCGACGCAATCCGGCGACGTTAAGGATGCGGCAGCGTTCCGTCATCCAATCGCAGAGAGGCAATGGAGTCCCTCGACTCGGTCAGCATCGCCATTCTGCTCGGCTCCGTCCTAGTGATGGCGGGGATCCTGTCGAGCCTGCTGGCGCTGCGGTTCGGCGCGCCGCTGCTGCTGGTGTTCCTCGTCATCGGCATTCTGGCCGGCGAGTCTGGTCCCGGCGGCCTCAACTTCAACGATCTCGGCACCACTTACCTCGTCGGCTCCGTGGCGCTGGCGCTGATCCTGTTCGACGGCGGCCTCAAAACGCGATTCTCCAGCATCAAGGCGGTGTTGGCGCCATCGATGGGGCTGGCCACGG
Source organism: Rhodopseudomonas sp. BR0C11 (assembly GCF_010820945.1). Lineage (NCBI taxonomy): Bacteria > Pseudomonadati > Pseudomonadota > Alphaproteobacteria > Hyphomicrobiales > Nitrobacteraceae > Rhodopseudomonas > Rhodopseudomonas sp. BR0C11. The sequence continues at coordinate 2,291 of NZ_QTKI01000442.1, read as the reverse complement.
TCGGCGTGCTGCTGACCGCGCTGGTGACGGCGCCGGTGGCCCGCTACGCGCTCGATCTCAGCTGGGTCGAAGCGCTGCTGGCCGGCGCGGTGGTCGCCTCGACCGACGCGGCGGCGGTGTTCCTGCTGGTGCACGCCCAGGGGCTGCGGCTTCGCCCGCGCGTCGGCGCGACCCTGGAGGTCGAATCCGGCACCAACGATCCGTTCGCAGTGTTCCTCACCCTGATGCTGGTGGAGCTGATCACCCGCGGCGAAAGCTCGATCCTGCATGTGCTGATCGAGTTCGTTCGCGAGGCGGCGCTCGGTGCGGTGATCGGCGTGGTCGGCGGCCGGGTCGTGGTGATGGCGCTCAATCGCGTGGCGCTGCCGCAGGGCCTGCACGCGCCGTTCGTGACCACCGCGGCTCTGGTGGTATTCGGCGCCGCGCAGATGTCGCACGCGTCGGGATTTCTCGCGGTCTATCTGGCCGGCATGATCATCGGCAATCAGCCGACCCGCGCGCATAATTCGGTGGTGGCGTTTCTCGACGCCGCGACCTGGCTGGCGCAGATCGTGATGTTCGTGCTGCTCGGCCTGTTGGTGTCGCCGCAGCGGCTGATGGACAGCATCGGCCCTGCGGTGGTGATCGCGCTGGCCCTGATGCTGGTGGCGCGGCCGCTCGCGGTGTTCATCTGTTTGGCGCCGTTCCGCTTCAACTGGCGGGAGCGGTTGTTCATCGCCTGGGTCGGCCTGCGCGGCGCGGTCGCGATCTTCCTGGCGTCGATCCCGATGCTGGTCGGGCTGTCGAAGGCGTACATCTATTTCGACGTCGCCTTCGTGGTGGTGCTGATTTCGCTGATGCTGCAGGGCTGGACGCTGGCGCCGGCGGCCCGCAAGCTGCACGTCGCGCTGCCGCGCACCGATCGTGGCCCGCGGCGTATTGAACTCGACCTGCCCGGCCAGCTCGAACAGCAGCTCGTCGGTTATGCGGTGCGGCCGAAAAGCTTGTATCTCAAGCGCGGCCTGATCCCGTCGTGGTCGAAGCCGACGCTGGTGATCCGCGACGAGCGCATCCTGACGCCGGAGGAAGCCGATCCGGTCGCGCCCGGCGACTACGTTTACCTGCTGGCGCCGCCGGAAAAGGCCGCCGCGCTCGACCGCTTTTTCGTCGACATGCCGCCGTCGACTGCGCCCGATCCACATCTGCTCGGCGACTTCATCGTGCCGGGCGAGACCTCGCTCGGCGATCTTGCGGCCGCCTACGGTGTCAGCGTGCCGGCCGGCCAGGAGGCGCTGACGCTGGCCGATTACTTCGACATCTATCTCGACCAGGCCCCGATGGTCGGCGCGACGCTGCCGCTGGACTCGATCGTGCTGGTGGCGCGCAGCCTCGGCGGCGGCCGCGTCAACGTCGTCGGCCTGCGGCTGCCCGAGGAAGAGGACGAGGCGCCGCCGCCGACCCGTCTCACCAAACTGAAGTCCAAGCTGTCGGACGTCTGGTCGGCGCTCGCGGGCGTGTAGCTCGTGGTCTCTCCGGGCTGATCAGTCCGGCTTCCTGTCGGGGGCGTTCAGCACCGCCCGGCATTCGGCCGGCAGCTCGGACAGCGTCAATTGGTGCCGCGGCGGAGGCGGCTTCAGCGGCGGCTTCGGATGCAGCACCGCGTCGCTGAACCAATAGGCGAAATCGGAGGCGCCACAGCCTTCGCCCGGCGGCGGCTCGGCCTGCGACTCGCAGCCGTCGATCCCGGCCGGGCAGCGCAGCCGGATGTGGAAGTGGTAATCGTGGCCGTACATCGGCCGCACCTTGTGCAGCCAGCTGCGGTCGCCCTTGGCTTCGCGGCATAGCGCCTTCTTGATCGCGGCGTTGACGAAGATGCGGTCCACCTCCGGCTCCAGCGCCGCGGCCCGGATCACCTTCCAATGCGTCGGCGTCCAGGCCGACGGTTCGATGTCGAGCCGGTCGCTGCGGACCATCATCACCGCCGACATCTCTTCGCGCTCATTGCGCGACAGCAGCCGGTTCGGCATCGGCGTCAGCCAGATGTCGGCATCGAGCCCGACCTGGTGGCTGGCGTGGCCGGTCAGCATCGGCCCGCCGCGCGGCTGCGACATGTCGCCGATCAGGATGCCGTTCCAGCCGGCTTGCTCGCGTGCCTTGTCGGCGACGCGCTCGATCAGCCGCACGGTGGCGGGAAGCGCCCACGCCCGGTTGCGCGACAGGCGCATCACCTGCCAGGTCGGGCCGTTGATCGGTATTGAAATGCCGCCGGCCATGCAGCCCTTGGCGTAGAAGCCTGTCTCTTATACCCATCT
>NZ_QTKI01000441.1:0-3759 GCF_010820945.1 Rhodopseudomonas sp. BR0C11 | reverse complement strand
AAGAGACAGGCCATAAGCGCAGCCTTCATCGCCCGGCTGATCAAGGGCTGCCGTGGCGATGGCCCTGCCGACCTGCCTCGATCTTGAGAATGGTCGTGCAATTTCAACGCTCTAACGAGCATGTCCGCCGCCGCAGAGCGCCCCCGGGGCGCTTTTCGCGCGTGGCAAAGGAGAGCCAAATGCCCAAGTTGAAGACCAAATCGGGCGCCAAAAAGCGCTTCAAAGTGACCGCCACCGGCAAGGTGATGTCCGCCCAGCGTGGCAAGCGCCACGGCATGATCAAGCGTACCAAGAAGCAGATCCGTCAGCTTCGCGGCACCCGCGCGATCTTCAAAACCGACGGCGACAACATCAAGAAGTATTTCTTGCCGAACGCCTGACCGTTCACGCCGCGCCTTGCGCGGCAGCCTCATCGGGCCGCATCGCGGCCGTCCAAACCAAATTCAGATGAAGGAGATCAGTCATGGCTCGCGTTAAACGCGGTGTGACGGCTCACGCCAAGCATAAGAAGGTCTACAAGCTCGCCAAGGGTTATCGCGGTCGTCGGAAGAACACGATCCGCACCGCCAAGGCTGCGGTCGACAAGGCCGGCCAGTACGCGTTCCGGGATCGCAAGCGCAAGAAGCGGACGTTCCGCGCGCTGTGGATCCAGCGCCTCAATGCCGCGGTGCGTCCGTTCGGCATGACCTACAGCGTGTTCATCAACGGCCTGTCGAAGTCCGGCATCGTCGTCGACCGCAAGGTGCTGTCGGATCTCGCGATCAACGAGCCGGCGGCGTTCCAGGCGATCGCCGAGAAGGCCAAGGCTGCGCTCGCGGCCTGAGGTTCATTCGAGGCCGCATCGGCGGCCCCGACGTTCAACGGGTTGACCGTCATCGCCGGGCTTGACCCGGCGATCCATCTTTCGAGAAGCGATGGATGCCCGGGTCAAGCCCGGGCATGACTTCTTGAGGGGAACGGCGGCTCATGTCCAATCTCGAAAACCTGCAATCCCAAATCCTCGCCGATATCGCGGCGGCTTCAGACGAGGCCGCGCTCGAAGCGGTCCGTGTCGGAGCGCTCGGCAAGAAGGGCTCGATCTCGGCACTGCTCGCCACGCTCGGCAAGATGGACCCCGAGCAGCGCAAGACCGAGGGCGCGGCGATCAATCGCGCCAAGGAAGCGGTGACCGAGGCGCTGGCCGCCCGCCGCGACGTGCTGAAGGCCGCCGCGCTCGACGCCAAGCTGGCCGCCGAAACCATCGACGTCACCTTGCCGATGCGCGAGCCCGCCGCCGAGCAGGGCCGGCTGCATCCGCTCAGCCAGGTGTGGGACGAGCTCACCGCGATCTTCGCCGACATGGGCTTCTCGATCGCCGAAGGTCCGGACATCGAGACCGACGACTACAACTTCACCAAGCTGAACTTCCCTGAAGGCCATCCGGCCCGGGAGATGCACGACACCTTCTATTTCAACCCGAAGGAAGACGGCTCGCGCCTGTTGCTCCGCACCCACACCTCGCCGGTGCAGGTCCGGACCATGCTGTCGCAGCGGCCGCCGATCCGGGTGATCTGTCCCGGCCGCACTTATCGCAGCGACTCGGACCAGACCCACACGCCGATGTTCCATCAGGTCGAAGGCCTGGTGATCGACAAGGGCAGCCATCTCGGGCACCTGAAGTGGATCCTGCACGAGTTCTGCAAGGCGTTCTTCGAGGTCGACAACGTCAATATGCGGTTCCGGCCGTCGTTCTTCCCGTTCACCGAGCCGTCGCTGGAAGTCGATATCCAGTGCCGCCGCGGCAAGGACGAGATCCGGTTCGGCGAAGGCGAAGACTGGCTGGAGATTCTCGGCTGCGGCATGGTGCACCCGAACGTGCTGACCGCCTGCGGCCTCGATCCGGACGAGTATCAAGGCTTCGCCTGGGGCATGGGCATCGATCGCATCGCCATGCTGAAATACGGCATGAGCGACCTGCGGCAGCTGTTCGAAGCCGACGTGCGCTGGCTCAATCACTACGGCTTCAAGCCGCTCGACATCCCGACGCTGGCGGGGGGATTGAGTTCGTGAGTGTTGCGCGCGCCGTGCTTGGCGCAAGGGCCCTCACCCCAGCCCTCTCCCGCAAGCGGGAGAGGGAGCAGGCTGTGTTTGCGGGAGCTCATCGCTCAAACGCGGCCGGTTAGTTAAGAAGATTTGTCGTCGAGATGATTGAAGACCTCGCCATTGCGCACGGCGCGCTCCCTCTCCCGCTTGCGGGAGAGGGTTGGGGTGAGGGAGACACGGGCACGGAGCTTGCGATGGACGATCCGAAGCAGCCGACGCCGAAACCGAGCTGGAACGTCTCCCCGGGCCAGCGCCGCCACGCGCGCGAGCTGCGCAAGAAATCCACCGATGCGGAGCGGCTGATGTGGTCGGCGCTGCGCGACAAGCAGCTCGACGGGGCTTCGTTTAAGCGTCAGGTGCCGATCGGGCCGTACATCGCCGACTTCGCCTGCCACGCGAAAAAGCTGGTGGTCGAACTCGACGGCGGTCAGCATTTTGCTGATGACGCTGAGCGCGCTGATGCGGCCCGCACGGCGGCGATCGAGGCGCGCGGGTTTCAGGTGATCCGCTTCAGCAATCATGAAGTCATGACCAATCGAGCAGGGGTGTTGCAGAGCATTGCAGATGTGCTTGCGGCAAGAGCCCTCACCCCCACCCTCTCCCGCAAGCGGGAGAGGGAGCGCGCCGAGCGTGCGGGGAAGCTGCGGCCTAAACAAAACGAAGCAACGCAGCGCCCGTCATCGGACGATTCGGACTAACGATATGGCCCGCAGCCTCACCATTCGGCACGGCCTGCTCCCTCTCCCGCTTGCGGGAGAGGGCTGGGGTGAGGGCGACGCGGGCACGACCTTGAGCATTCAGTACGACGCGCCCACTGCGCGGCCAGACGGAAGTAACAACCGATGAAACTCACGCTCTCCTGGCTGAAAGATCATCTCGACACCGACGAGCCGCTGGAAAAGCTCGCCGACAAGCTCACCATGATCGGGCTCGAAGTCGAGGGCATCGAGGACAAGGCGAAGGTGCTGGCGCCGTTCATCATCGCCAAGGTGCTGACCGCCGCCAAGCACCCCAACGCCGACAAGCTGCAGGTCTGCACGGTGGACGTCGGTGACGGCGGCGCGCCCGTGCAGGTGGTATGCGGCGCGCCGAATGCGCGCGCCGGCCTCGTCACCGTGTTCGCGCCGCCCGGCACCTATATTCCGGCCAAGGACTTCACGCTCGGCATCGGCAATATTCGCGGCGTCGAAAGCCGCGGCATGCTGTGCTCCGCGGCCGAGCTGGAAATCTCCGAAGATCACGACGGCATCATCGAGCTGCCGGCCGATGCGCCGGTCGGAACGCCCTATGCCGCCTGGGCCGGGCTCGGCGATCCGGTGCTCGACATCAACCTGACGCCGAACCGGCAGGACTGCGCCGGCGTGCACGGCATCGCGCGCGATCTCGCCGCCGCCGACATGGGTAAGTTCAAGGACCCGGGCATCAAGCAGATCAAGGGCGAATTCCCGTGCCCGGTCAGTGTCACGGTCGAAGACAGCAAGCTGTGCCCCGGCTTCGCGCTGCGACTGGTGAAGGGCGTCAAGAACGGCCCGTCGCCGGAATGGCTGCAGAAGCGCCTGACCGCGATCGGGCTGCGCCCGATCAACGCGCTGGTCGACATCACCAACTACCTGACGTTCGATCGCTCGCGCCCGCTCCACGTGTTCGACGCCGCCAAGGTGAAGGGCAATCTGGTGG
>NZ_QTKI01000440.1:0-3784 GCF_010820945.1 Rhodopseudomonas sp. BR0C11 | reverse complement strand
GCGAGGCCGAGCAGAAACACCGCGGGAATTGCGACGGCGTAGAACCAGGGATCGAGGATGATCGACAACGAACGGACTCGAACTGATGGAGGATCACCGCGCAACCAGCGGCGCTCCCGCTGTACAGATGAATATCGGCCCCGGCAAACCGCATCGGCGCATATCGCCCGCGCGGTTAGTCCGCACACCGAATTGACGGATCAGCCCCGCTCCTTCAGCCCATGCTGCTGCAGACGCCACAGCAACAGATCCAGCCGGTCCTGACCGAAGAACGGCTCGCCCTTGAACACGAAGGTCGGCACGCCCCAGTGACCGGAGGCGGCGTGGTCGCGCTCGTTGCAGCGGATTGTCTCATCGTATCGGTCGGGATCGGCTACGATCTCAGCCTCGAGCTGCGCCAGATCGAGCCCGGCGCGCTCGGCAGCTTTGGCCAGATGATCGCCTTCGTGCCAGTTGTCGACCACGCCGCCATACAGCACGGAGCTGACCTCGCGGATGAACGCCAGGCCGCGGCCAGCAAGCTGGGCGGCGGCGCCGAGGCGCGTCAGGCGGGTGATGTAGGGCTGCTCGGCTGCAACTTCGAGCGTCTGCATGTTCTGCACGATCGGATCCGGCCGCGGGAAGCGAAACGGAATTCCCTCCTTCTGCGCGACACGAAAGCTGTCGAGCACGACGTAGCGCGCGAACCTCGGATCGGTACGCTTGAAGAACGTCGGATCGCGCACCGCGAGCGGATACACCGGCCGCGCGTTGATGACGAAGTCGTATTGCTCGACCAGCTTCACCGCCTTGGGCAATGACAGATAGCTGTAGGGACTCCGGAACGACCAGAATAGATCGACGCTGAGACTCATAAGGCAACCTTTGTCCGGAGCACCGCCACCGGCGTCCCGCAATGCAAAACGCGCCCCGCCAATTTCCGCCACGCGGGTATGGATGGCCTTGCGGCGCCACTGATTAGTCTCATGCCCCCTCCCTGATTGGTGCACCGCTTCGGCGGCATCGATCATTTCATGAACTAACCGTAAGATACGGACCTGCGATTGCAATCCGTTTCTGCATCGGCTGAGATGCCACCGTCGCGACAGACGACGAAAGCAGGGAGGAGACCGACGATGAGCGAGACCGTCACAGTCACCAACGACGCAATTGAGCCGAAAGATGCCTACGCTTCGGTCCTCGCGCGTCATAAGGCGGTGCTCGACGAATTGCCGTTCTCCGACACCAGTGACTTCGATGATGCCGCGCGGGGCTTTCTCGGCAGCATCGACCACGCCGCGATCATTTCGGCGCAGGGCCGCACGGTGTGGAGTCTCGAACCCTATCGTTTCCTGCAGGACGAGGTCGCCCCGGCAACCGTCGATCCGAGCCTATGGCGGCAATCGCGGCTGAACATGCAGCACGGCCTGTTCGAGGTCGTACCGGGCGTGTACCAGGTCCGCGGCTTTGACATCGCCAATATGACGCTGATCGAGAGCGACAACGGCGTGATCGTGGTCGACACCCTCACCTCGATCGAAGGCGCCCGCGCGGCGATGCAGCTCTATGTCCGCCACCGCGGCGACAGGCCGGTGGTGGCGGTGATCTTCACCCACACCCATGCCGATCATTGGGGCGGCGCGCGTGGCGTGCTCGACGAGGATGCAATCGCGAGCGGACGGATACCGATCATTGCGCCTGATTTGTTCATGGAGCACGCCGTCTCCGAGAACATCATTGCGGGGCCGGCGATGCTGCGGCGGGCGCAGTATCAGTTCGGACCGTTGCTCGCCAAAGGACCACGCGGCCATGTCGATTGCGGCCTCGGCAAGACAATGGCTGCCGGCACCGCGGCGCTGCTCCGCCCGACCGACCTGATCAAGGCGACCGGCGACACCCGCCGCATCGACGGCGTCGACTTCGAATTCCAGATGGCGCCGAACTCCGAAGCGCCGGCGGAGATGCACTTCTTCGTTCCGCGCTACAGGCTGCTCAACCTCGCCGAGAACTGCACCCACAACTTTCACAATCTGCTGCCGTTCCGCGGCGCCGACGTGCGCGATGCGCTGGCGTGGTCGGGTTATCTCGGCGAGGCCTTGCAACTCTGGGGCGGCAAGGCCGAGGTGATGTGCGGGCAGCACCATTGGCCGGTGTGGGGTACCGAACGGATCGACCTGATGATCCGGCAGCAGCGCGACATCTACAAATTCGCCCACGACCAGACGCTCCGGCTGATGAACCACGGCCTCAACGCCGCCGAGATCGCCGAAACGATCCGACTGCCGAAGAGCCTCGATGGCGCCTGGCACGCGCGCGGCTATTACGGCCACATCCGCCACAACGTGAAGGCGATCTACCAGAAGTATCTCGGCTGGTACGACGCCAATCCGGCCAATCTCGATCCGCTGCCGCCGGTGGACGCCGGCAAGAAGTACGTCGAGTACATGGGCGGCGCCGACGTTCTGCTGGCGAAGGCGCGCGCGGATTTCGAGCGGGGTGAATTCCGCTTCGTGGCGCAGGTGCTTAGCCATCTGGTGTTCGCCGATCCCGACAATCAGGACGGCCGACTGCTGCTGGCCGATACGTTCGAACAGCTTGGCTACCAGTCCGAGAGCTCGACCTGGCGCAACGCCTATCTGTTCGGCGCCCAGGAGCTGCGCCACGGCATGCCGAAAATGCCGACGCGCCCCGGAATGCCGCGCGAGACGCTGTCGGCGCTGAAGACCTCGCAAATCTGGGACGTGCTCGGCGTCCGGCTCAACGGGCCGAAGGCGGAGGGCAAGACCATCGTGCTGAACTGGCAGTTCACCGACACCGGCGAAACCTGGGTGCTGACGCTGGAGAACTGCGCCCTGACCTATGTGGCCGGCACGCAATCCGCCGCGGCCGACGCCGGCTTCGTGCTGCCGCGCAGCCTGCTCGACGAGGTGATCGCCAAGCAGACCTCGTTTCCCGAGGCGGTGATCGCGGGCAAGATCAAGGTCAGCGGCAATCCGATGAAGCTCGCCGAACTGATGGGGCTGATGGACGAGTTTCCACGGATGTTCGAGATCGTCGAACCCCGTCGCAATCCAGTCAGTTGAGCCGCTGCGGTCCCGCTCCGGACACTGACAGGGCAATGTACCCTGCTTAGGAACGGCGTACCACAAGCCGCGTTGGCGCCTCAGCAAGCGAGGGTGACCGCCATGCGTGGAAAGAAGCCTTCAGTTCGAGCGCCCCAGGCCAGGATCAAGCAGCCAAGCCCCAACGCGCGCACGCTGTCGCGGCTAACGGCGATCGCCAGCCACGCGATGATGGGCGCAGCGATCGGGCTCGGCTTTGCGTTCGTGGCGACGCGGTCCCCGAACTTCGGCGTAACACCGGCGCTGCTGAGCCTGCCGGCGTTTCGGCTGCTCGATTTCGCCCTGACCTCGGCGACCGGCTTTGCGATCGTCGCCGCACTCACCGGCCTCGCCCTGAGCGAGGCCGAGGAGCGCTGATCGTCAGGCGGCAGACCGCGCAGCGGCCTGCTCGACTGCAAACTCAAGCCGCAGCGGACTGCGGAAGGTCGACGACGGCATCCAGTTCAGCCGCTGTTCGGTGCGCGTGTAGTCCGGCACCACCTTGTGGAACTCATCGAATGCGATCTTGATCGCCATTCGGGCGATCGCCGAGCCGAGGCAGGCATGGACGCCGCCGCCGAAGCCGAGGTGGCCCTTTGGCTTGCGCTTAAGGTCGTAGACGTCCGGATTCGGAAACTGCCGTCCGTCGCGATTGGCCGAGCCATAGGCCAGACAGACGAAGTCGCCCGCCTTCATGGTGACGC
>NZ_QTKI01000439.1:0-3784 GCF_010820945.1 Rhodopseudomonas sp. BR0C11 | reverse complement strand
CCCTCACCCCAGCCCTCTCCCGCAAGCGGGAGAGGGAGCCGTCTGTGCTCGGAGCTAAGCATGGTCGCGATAATCCTCACGCCCCCACCGCCTTCAGCCGCTGCGCGGCGCCGCGATGGTGGGCGTGGGTGATGGCGATCGCCAGCGCATCGGCGGCGTCGGCACTTTTCGGATCGGCTTTGGGCAGCAAGATCTTCAGCATCATCTGGATCTGGGTCTTATCGGCATGGCCAGCGCCGACCACCGTCTTCTTCACAAGATTAGGCGCGTATTCGGCAACCAGGAGGCCGCGCATCGCCGGCACGAGCATCGCGACGCCGCGCGCCTGGCCGAGCTTCAGGGTTGCGGCGCCATCCTTGTTGACGAACGTCTGCTCGACCGCGGCCTCAGCGGGCGCGTGCTCAGCCAGAACTTTCGTCAGCCCGTCGTGAATCGCCAGCAGCCGCTCGGCCAGCGGCAACGTATCACGCGGCTCCACCGTGCCGCACGCGACATAGACCAGCCGATTGCCCTCGCTCTCGACCACGCCCCAGCCGGTGCGGCGAAGGCCGGGGTCGATGCCAAGGATGCGGATCGGGCTACGAATCGACGCTGGGGTCATGCGCATGTGATAGCGCCGAAAAGCTTAAGAACAAAATAGCAACGGCGCGCTGCGCGGAGCCTTCCCCAGCGCCGCATCGAGAGTCCCGGCAAACGCGACGCCCCTCGTGCAAACCCGAGGTGAGCGGATTGTATTTTACAACCTAAAGTTGTGATGATTGCATAGCGCTATCGGAGATAGCCGATAGGAGATCATCATGAGCCGAGTTATCACTCACGGTCAGGTTAAACGGGTTTCGGAAACTGACGCCTACGCAGTGCCGGTGGAGAGCCTGACTTTTCCCACTCTCGCGCCGGTCGGCCCTTTGCCACCGGCCGGAACAGCGGGCGTGCTCATCACCCAACGCGTGCCCAACACGCCCTACACGCCGGCTCCGCCGCCGCCGCCACCGGTGCCGGCGAACCAGACCATCATCTATGAGGACGGAAACAACAACAACACCATCTACATGCGAGTGGTGTCGGTGGTCGGCCCCGCGAAGTACAACATCGCGGTGCTATAAAGCGGCAAGTCATGGGTGCGCGGCCGAGCGGCCGCGCAGTCCTGATCAGCCCGCCATCTTCGCCATCAGGGCGTCGGAGACTTCGAAGTTGGCGTAGACGTTCTGAACGTCGTCGTGGTCGTTCAGAGCGTCCATCAGCTTGAACAGCTTCTCGCCGGTCTCGTCATCGACCGCGACTGTGTTTTGCGGCTTCCAGATCACCGCTGCCTTGCGGGCCTCGCCGAACTTGGCTTCGAGCGCCTTGGCGACATCGCGGAAGGTTTCCTGCGAGGCATAGACCTCGTGGCCGGCCTCCGACGACACCACGTCGTCCGCGCCGGCTTCGATCGCGGCATCGAGCATATCGTCGGCGGAGGCCTTGTCGGCGTCGTATTCGACGATACCGACGCGGTCGAACATGAACGACACCGAGCCGGTTTCGCCGAGGTTGCCGCCCGACTTGGTGAAGAACGAGCGGATGTCCGACGCGGCACGATTGCGGTTGTCGGTCAGCGCTTCGACGATCACCGCGACGCCGCCGGGGCCGTAGCCCTCGTAGCGGATCTCATCGTAGTTCTCGCTGTCGCCGCCGATCGCCTTCTTGATCGCGCGCTCGATATTGTCCTTCGGCATGTTTTCCGCACGCGCCGCCAGCACCGCGGCCCGCAGCCGGGGGTTCATCGCCGGGTCGGGGGTGCCGAGCTTGGCGGCGACGGTGATTTCGCGGGCGAGCTTGCTGAACAGCTTGGACCGCTGTGCGTCCTGGCGGCCCTTGCGGTGCATAATGTTCTTAAATTGCGAATGTCCGGCCATGCGCTCTCTCTCGCGGGTCGATCCGTTGGAATTTCGGGCTGCGGCGCGGGGTTATAAGCGGCGCATCCGCCAAAATCAAAGACTTGCCGCCGCCGTCCGGCGCGAAATCCGTAATTCCACTGAAAGAAAATTTAACCGTAACTTCACGGGGCGCCGCGAGAGTAGCAGGCTATGTTCTAGTTCTGCGGGAGGAACCATGGCGTTCGGCCTATTTCGCAAGCGGTCGCCGGAAACGGCGGCCCTGAACGTCGTGGCAGCTTCGCCCCCGGCGGCAGCCGAACCGACGGTCGCGGAGGCCGATTCCGCCCGTGAAATCCTCGAATTGCTGGAGCTGGAGCTGGGCTCGCTGATTCGGCAGCTCGAACGCGCCGCCCATTCCGTGACCACCGGCGTGCAGTCGACCACCTCGACGCTGCACACCATCCGCGAGCGCACCGACGCCCTCACCGGCCGGACCAGCGCGGCCCAAGCGACCGCCAGCTCGTTCTCCGAGGCCGCCGACAAATTCACCCATTCGGCCCACGGCATCGGCGCCCAGGTCCGCCAGGCGTCGCAGCTCGCCGACGACGCCAGCGCGGCAGCGAATGAAGCCACGGCCAATGTCGAGCGGCTGCGCGATTCGTCGGCCGCGATCGGCAACGTGGTCAATCTGATCTCCCAGATCGCCCGCCAGACCACGCTGCTGGCATTGAACTCGACCATCGAGGCGGCGCGCGCGGGCGCGGCCGGCCGCGGCTTTGCCGTGGTGGCGACCGAGGTGAAGGCGCTGGCGGTGCAGACCCAGGAGGCGACCGAGGAGATCAAGCGCAAGATCGACGCCTTGCAGCGGGATGCCTCCAGTTCGGCCGATGCCGTCCATCGCATCACCAGCGCAATCGCCGCAATCCGGCCGGTGTTCGACACCGTCAACGGCGCGGTGGCCGAGCAGAACGCGACCACCGGCGACATCGCCGGCAATGCCACCTCGGCCTCAACCTTCATCGCCTCGGTCGGCGACAGCGCCGCAGAAATCGACAGCGCCACCCGCGAAGCCGAGCAGCACGGCGACGAGGTCGCCCGCGCCGGCCAGAACGTTACCAATTTCGCCGACAAACTGCGGGCGCGTACCGCGGTTCTGCTCAAGCTCGGCGACCGCGAGGATGTTCGGCGGCGCGAGAAGCTGCCGTGCCACCTGCAGATCGATCTCGACACCCCGCGCGGCAGGATCACCGCGCCGGTGTACGAGATCTCGATGGAGGGCGTGCTGATCAGCGGCCCGGCCGCCGACACGCTGGCGACCGGCCAACAATTGGCCGCCGAGCTTCAGGACATCGGCGCCTGCCGCGTCCGCATCGCCGAGCACGGCAAGGCCGGCGCCCTGGCGCGGTTCGTCGCGCCCGACGCTGGCCTGCAGGAGCGGATCGAGGACCGGCTGTGGGCAATCCGCGATGAGAACACCGAGTTCGTCACCCGCGCGATCGAGGCTGGGCATGAACTTGCGAAGATCTTCGAACGCGGCATTGCGTCCGGCGCGCTGACGCTGGAGCAGATATTCGACGAAAACTACGTCGAGATCGCCGGCACCGATCCGAAGCAATACCGCACGCAATACCTCGATTGGGCCGACCGCGCGTTGCTGCCGTTCCAGGAGGCCTTCCTGGCCAAGGATCCACGGATGGCGTTCTGCGTGATGATCGACCGGAACGGCTATCTGCCGGTGCACAACAAACTGTATTCGCAGCCGCAGCGGCCGGGGGATGTTGCCTTCAACACCGCCAATTCACGCAACCGCCGGATCTTCAACGATCCGGCCGGGCTCGCCGCGGGACGCAATACCCGCTCGTTCCTGATCCAGAGCTACGCCCGCGACATGGGCGGCGGCCAGACCGTGATGATGCGTGAGATCGACG